>JASLFM010000412.1 GCA_030150585.1 Acidovorax sp. | reverse complement strand
CGATCAGGTGCTTGGCTAATTTTGCCGTGGTGGTGGTCTTGCCCGCGCCCTGCAGGCCGGCCATGAGGATCACGGCGGGCGGCTGGGCCGCAAGGTTGATGTCGGCCACGCCCTCGCCCATGGTGGCAGCGAGTTCGCGGTTGACGATGGAGACCAGCGTCTGCCCTGGCTTGAGCGAGCCCAGCACCTCCTGGCCCAGGGCCTTGTCCTTCACGCGCGCGATGAAGTCGCGCACCACGGGCAGGGCCACGTCGGCTTCGAGCAGGGCCATGCGCACTTCGCGCAGCATGTCCTGCACGTTGGATTCGGTGATGCGGGCCTGGCCACGCATCTCCTTGACGAGGCGCGAGAGTTTTTCGGTGAGTGCGGAGGCCATGGTCAGGGTATGGGCAGGGTGTTCCAGGGGGGTGCGCGCACCGCCTGCGGGCGTGCGCCGCGGCGCTGGGCATGGGGTGGAAGCGCGCAGGCGAGGGGCTAAACTGTGACCCATGATTCTACCCAGCACATCCTTGGCCAGCTGGCTGCTTTCCGCAGCCGCAGCGGCGGCCTATGCCGCGCCTGCGGCAGGCGCCTACCGCCTGGGCCCAGGCGGCGCGCGGACGGCCCTGCTGCTGGCCTGGGCACTTCACGCCGCCGCGCTGGCCTGGGGCCTCGTGGGCGAGTCGCCCGTGCGCTTCGGCTTCGCGCCCGCGCTGTCGATGACGGGCTGGCTGGTACTCACGGTGTATGCGGTGGAGCGCCAGCTCTTCCCGCAGATGCAGGCCCGCTGGGTGCTCGCCGGGCTGGGCGCCGTCGCCGTGCTGCTGGCCTGCGTGTTCCCAGGCCAGCCGCTGCACGTGAGCGCCTCGCCGTGGCTGCCGCTGCACCTCGCGCTGGGCATCGCCTCCTATGGGCTGTTCGCTGCGGCCGTGGTGCATGCGGGCCTGATGACGCGCGCCGAGCGGCAAATCCGCCAGGCGGCCGACCCGCACAGCGGCCTGCCGCTGCTCACGCTGGAGCGGCTCACCTTCCGCTTTGTGGCCGCGGGCTTCGTGCTGCTCACGGCCACGCTGCTCGCAGGCTGGCTCTTCGGCGAGGTGCTCTATGGCCGCGCCTGGCGCTGGGACCACAAGGCCGTTTTCTCGGTGCTATCGTGGCTGGCCTTCGCCGTGCTGCTGCTGGGCCGCTCGCGCTTCGGCTGGCGCGGGCGCAGCGCCGTGCGCGTGCTCTACGGCGGCGCGGCGCTGCTGCTGCTGGCCTATGTGGGCTCGCGCTTCGTGCTCGAGGTCGTGCTGGGGCGTAGCGCATGAAACATTGCCCCCACGCTCCCCACTCCGTGTGGTCGCTGCCCCCCACAGGGGCCGCTTTTCATCGTGGGGCGGCCCGGCGATGAAATACCTCGTGCTCCTGGCCGTGCTGGCCATCGCCTACGGCATGTGGCGCAGCAAGCACCGCCCGCCCCCGCCGACACCACAGTCCGGGCGGCGCCCATCCTCACCCGCGGTGCAGGACATGGTGGCCTGCGCCCATTGCGGCCTGCACCTGCCGCGCACCGATGCCCTGCCCCAGGGCGGCCAGTTCTATTGCAGCGCGGACCACCGTGCGCGCGGCCCGCGGTGAGCATGCCCGCCCCATTCGCCCTGCCGCCGCGCGCAGACGCCCCGTTCCAGCGCCTGTGGCACGGCTTCCTGACCGGGCGCGCCATGGTGGCGCTGGCCCTGCTCATGCTGCAGGGCGCGGGCCTGGTGCTGGGCCAGAACGCAGAGCCCCGGCTGGCGGCGGTGTGCACCGTCTACCTGGCCGTGACCATACTCACCCGCCTGGTGGCCGCGCCGCAGCCGCCCTCGCCGCAGGCCGGCCCCCAGTGGCTGCCGCTGCTGGGCGTTGACCTGGTCGCAGTGGGACTGCTGCAGTGGCTGCAGACCGGCACCATGAACTACACGCCGCTGTTCGGGCTGCCCGTCCTCATGGCCTCGGTGCTGGGTTCGCTCACGCTCGCCCTGGGCACCACGGCCAGCGTCACGCTGCTGCTGCTGGGCGCGGCGTGGTGGCAAGGACTGGAAAGCCACAGCGACGCCACGCAGCCCTACTTCCAGGCCGCGCTCACCGGCACGGGCTACTTCATCGTGGCCTTCCTCACGCACCAGCTGGCCCAGCGCCTGACGCGCGAGCAGCAGGTGTCGCAGCAGAGCCAGAAGCACGCCCGGGAACAGGCGCTGGTCAATGCGCTCGTGATCGAGAACCTCGGCGACGGCGTGCTGGTTCTGGACGCCGACCTCGGCGTGCACGTCGCCAACCCTGCCGCGCGGCAGTTGCTCGGCGGCCCGGCCGACCTGGCCGTACCGTTCTCGCTCGGCGCCCTGCCGGCCTGGGAGCCGCTGTGGAGCATGGCGCGCGCCACGTTCGCGACCGAACAGCCCCAGAGCGCAGACGTGGGCCTGCTGCACCCCGGGCAGAGCCCCACGGGCCTGCGCGTGCGCACCTGGCTCACTTCCACGAGCGCCACCGCGCGCGAAGCCCATACCGAGCCGCAATGCGTGATGTTCCTGCACGACCTGCGCGAGCTGGAGGCACGGTTGCGTACCGAGAAACTCGCCGCGATGGGCCGCATGTCAGCCGCCGTGGCGCACGAGATCCGCAATCCGCTCGCGGCCATCGTGCAGGCCAATTCGCTGCTCAGCGAGGACCTGCGCGAGCCCGGCCAGCAGCGCCTCGCCCACATGGTGCAGCAGAACGCCGAGCGCCTGGCCCGTATCGCCGAGGAAGTGCTGGACATCGCGCGCGTGCAGAACCAGATCAGCCATGCGCCCGCGGCCTCGCTGCCGCTCGACGAGGTGGTGGCCCAGACCTGGAACGACTGGCGCGCCCAGGACCCTGCGCACCGCCAAGCCCGCGTGGTGCTCGAAGCTCCCGGCGCGCAGGTCGAGTTCGACACCGACCACCTGCGCCGCGTGCTCATCAACCTGCTGGACAACGCGCTGCGCTTCCAGGGCACCGAGACCGATTCGCTGCAAATCATCACCCGCGTCGGCGAAGCAGGCCAGATCGGCCTGCAGGTCTGGAGCGATGGCGCGCCGCTCGACCCCTCGGTGGAGCGCCACCTGTTCGAGCCCTTCTTCTCCTCGCACAGCCGCTCGAGCGGGCTGGGCCTGTACATCTGCCGCGAGCTGTGCCAGCGCCACGGAGCCTCCCTCACCTACCAGCGGCTCGCACGCACCATGGCCCGCGGCAGCGTGGGGGGCAATGCCTTCACCGTCGTCTTCCGCAAGACCACGCGGCCCGCCGAGCCCGCCACCCTGTTCGACACCCTGGTCGTCTGAACCGCCCTGCCATGAACGCCACCGCCGCCTCCATCCTCGTCGTCGATGACGAACCCGATCTGCGCACCCTCTACGAACTCACGCTGCTGCGCGAGGGCCATCGCGTGGAGACCGCGGCGAGCGTGCAGGAAGCCCGGCAGCACCTGCGCGAACAGCGGTTTGACGTGGTGCTCACCGACATGCGCCTGCCCGACGGCTTCGGCATGGAGCTGCTCGTCGACCTGCGCGACCAGCAGCGGCGCGAGCGCTGCGTGGTGATGACGGCCTACGGCTCGGCCGAGAACGCCGTCGAGGCGCTGCGCGCGGGCGCGTTCGACTACCTCACCAAGCCAGTGGACCTCAAGCAGTTCCGCGCCGTCGTGGCCTCGGCCGTACAGGGCTCGGGGGGCGTTCCGGCACCGCGCAGCGCGCGCGCCAGCAGCACCCGCGGGGGGGCCTCGCAGGCCGATCCGCTCAGCGCCTCGGCGGCGCTCGAGCGGCTCGTGGGCGAATCGGAGCCGATGCGCACGCTGAAACAGCGCATCGCCAAAGTCGCGCGCGGCATGGCGCCCGTGCTCATCCACGGTGAATCGGGCACGGGCAAGGAACTCGTCGCGCGCGCACTGCATGCCAACAGCCAGCGCGCCGAGGGACCACTCGTGGCCGTGAACTGCGGCGCCATTCCCGAAAACCTGCTCGAGGCCGAATTCTTCGGCGCGCGCAAGGGCTCCTACACCGGCGCCACGCAGGACCGCGACGGCTACTTCCAGGCCGCGCGCGGCGGCACGCTGTTCCTCGACGAGATCGGCGACCTGCCCCTGGCCATGCAATCCAAGCTGCTGCGCGCCATCCAGGAGCGCAGCGTGCGCCCGCTGGGCTCAACGCAGGAGGAAACCGTGGACGTGCGCATCGTGAGCGCCACGCACCGCGATCTCGCGCTCGACGTGCAGGCCGGACGCTTCCGCCAGGACCTCTACTACCGGCTCAACGTCATCGAGCTCGTGATCCCGCCGCTGCGCGAGCGCCGCGAAGACCTGCCCGCACTGTGCGAAGCCCTGCTCTCGCGCATCGCCCAGGACTCGGGCCTGCCCGCCCCCCGGCTCACGCCGCAGGCCCTGCAGAGCATCACGGCCCATCCACTCACGGGCAATGTGCGCGAGCTCGAGAACCTGCTGCACCGGGCCCTGACCCTCAGCGAGGGAGACGAACTCCAGGTGGAGTACGCCGCGCCGCCCTGCCCGGCTCCGGCCGAGCCCCCTGGCGCCGCCAGGCAAGAACCGCCGCCGCAGGCCGCTGAGCCCGCGGCGCCGACACCTGGTCAGCAGCCCTCTGGCGCGGCCGCAGCGCCCGAGCTGCCGACGGATCTGCAGGCCTGGCTGGACCAGCAGGAGCGGGACATCCTCGTGCGGGCGCTGCGCGAGAGCGGCTTCAACCGCACGGCCACAGCCGCGCGGCTGGGCATCAGCCTGCGGCAGATCCGCTACCGCATCGCCCGCCTGCAGATCCCGGCGCCCCAGGACGGCGACGCCGATGCCTGCTGACGCCATGGCCCGGAGCACCTGGGACAGTGGCTGGCTGCAGGGCGTGCGGCGCGAGCCCTCGCCCAACTTCGGCCCGCGGCCGCCAGGCGCAGAGGTGGACCTGATCGTGGTGCACTCCATCAGCCTGCCCCCGGGCGAATTTGGCAACGGCGCGGTGCAGCGGCTCTTCACCAACCGGCTTGACTGGGACGCGCACCCCTACTACCAAAGCATCCGGGACCTGGAGGTTTCGGCCCACTTCTTTATTGCGCGCGACGGCACGCCATGGCAGTTCGTAGACTGCGACCAGCGAGCCTGGCACGCCGGCGCCTCGCGCTACCGGGGGCGCGAGCGCTGCAACGACGACTCCATCGGCATCGAGCTTGAGGGCCTCGAGGGCCAGACCTTCGAGGCCGCGCAATACGCCACGCTTGCGCACCTGTGCGAGCACCTGGCCGAACGCTACCCCATCGCCCACATCGCCGGCCACGAACACATCGCGCCGGGCCGCAAGCACGACCCCGGCCCGGGTTTCGC
>JASLFM010000398.1 GCA_030150585.1 Acidovorax sp. | reverse complement strand
CTGCGCACCCTGCAGGACTGGGTCATCGAAAAACGCCTGCTGACCGTGCCCGGCGTGGTGCAGGTCGAAAAAGGCCTCGCGCCGGGCGACACGCTGGCCGGACGCAATGCGCTGTTCCTCAGCAGTCTCTACGAGACGAATGCGCAATAAACCGGTACGAGCCAAGGATTCACCGCCATGTTCCGTCCCCTGCTGGCCTTCGTGCTCTCGCGCCGCCCCATCGTCCTGCTGGCCCTGCTGGCCTTCATGGGCGCGGGGCTGATCGCCTTCTCCAAGCTCAATGTCGAGGCCTACCCCAACCCCGCGCCCGTGATCCTCGAAATCACGGCCCAGGCGCCCGGCCTCTCGGCCGAGGAAATGGAGCGCTACTACACGCGCCCCATGGAAGTGGGCCTCGCGACCACGCCCAACGTCACCAACATCCGCTCGACCTCGTTCTACGGGCTGTCCTTCGTGCGCGTGACCTTCAAGTACGGCACGGACTACTACTTCGCGCTGACCCAGGTGGCCAACAACCTGCAGGCCAACGTGAACCTGCCCAATGGCGTGCAACCGCAGATCCAGGCGTCGAGCCTGGTCGGGGAGATCCTGCGCTACCAGGTCAAGGGGCCCTCGACCTACAGCCTGACCGACCTGCGTACGCTGCAGGACTGGGTGATCACCAAACGGCTGCTCACCGTGCCCGGCGTGGTGCAGGTGGTGACCTGGGGCGGCACGACCAAGGAATACCACGTCGAGGCCGACCCCAAGCGGCTCGAAGCCCATGGCGTCACGCTGCAGAACCTGATCGAGTCCATCGGCAACGCCAACCTCAACGTGGGCGGGCGCGCGATCAGCGTGGGCGACCAGTCAGTCAACATCCGCGGCCTGGGGCTGGTGCGCAACCTGGACGACATCGCGAACATCGTCGTGGGCCAGAAGAACGGCCTGCCCACGCAGGTGAAGGACGTGGCGCGCATCGTCGAAGGCACGGTGCCGCGCCTGGGCGAGGCCGGGCGCGACCTGCAGAACGATGTGGTGACGGGCGTGGTCATCATGAACCGCACGCTGCACACCAAGGACGTGATCGAGCGCGTCAAGGAGGCCGTGGAGAAGATCAACGCCGACGGCTCCCTGCCCGAGGGCGTGAAGCTCGAGCCCTACTACGACCGCGCGGTGCTCGTGGGCGTGACCACGCACACCGTGCTGCACAACCTCATCTTCGGCTGCCTGCTGGTGTTCTTCATCCAGTGGGTATTCCTCGGCGACCTGCGCAGCGCTGTGATCGTGAGCGTGAACATCCCGTTCGCGCTGTTCTTCAGCATCATGATGCTGGTGCTCACGGGCGAGTCGGCCAACCTGCTGTCACTGGGGGCGGTGGACTTCGGGATCATCGTCGACGCGGCGGTGATCCTGGTGGAGAACGTGTTCCGCAACTTCCAGCGGCCCACGCCCATACGCGCCTCGCTGCTGCGCGCCATGGCCCAGGGGCCCGACGGGCCCCGCACGCAGCCCGGCAGCGGCTGGACCTCGCGCCTGCGCATGATCTACCTGAGCGCCACGCAGGTGGACAGCTCGGTGCTGTTCTCCACCTTCATCACCATCGCGGCGTTCACCCCGCTGTTCGCCATGCAGGGCGTGGAAGGCCAGATCTTCGGCCCCATGGCGCGCACTTACGGCTATGCGCTCGCGGGTGCGCTGATCGCCACCTTCACCATCACGCCCGTGCTGGCCAGCTACCTGCTGCCGGCCAAGGTGCAGGAGAAGGAAACCTTCTTCGTCCACGCCATCCAGCGCATCTACCAGCCGGCCCTGGCCTGGGTGCTGCGCCACGTGCGCGCCACGCTCACCATCGGCCTGCTGGCACTCGTGGCCGGCGGCTTCATGGCCAGCCGCCTGGGCAGCGAGTTTCTGCCCGCCCTCGAGGAGGGCAACCTCTGGATCCGCGCCTCCATGCCACCCACGATCTCGCTGGAGGCGGGCCGCGACAAGGCCAACCGCATGCGGCAGATGATCAAGGAGTACCCCGAGATCATCACCGTGGTCTCGCAGCACGGCCGCCCCGACGACGGCAGCGATGCCTCGGGCTTCAACAACGTGGAGCTGTTCGCTCCGCTGCAACCGTTCGAGAAATGGCGCCCCGGCATGACCAAGGAGCGGCTGGTGAACGAGCTACAGCGCAAGTTCGAAGCCGAGTTCCCGGGCGTGACCTTCAACTTCTCGCAGTACATCCAGGACAACGTGCAGGAGGGCCTCTCGGGCGTGAAGGGTGCGAACTCGGTGAAGATCATCGGCCCCGACCTCGTCACGCTGGAGAAGCTGGCCACGCAGGTGCAGGAGGTGATGTCGCACATCGACGGCGTGGCCGACCTTGGGGTGTTCCACATCCTGGGCCAGCCCAACATGAACATCCAGATCGACCGCGCACGCGCCGCGCGCTACGGGCTCAACACGGGCGACGTGGCCAACGCCATCCAGGCCGCACTCGCGGGCGCCGAGGCCACCACGGTGCTCGAAGGCGACCGGCGCTTCGCGCTCACGGTGCGCTTCCTGCAGGGCGACCGCGCCACGCCCGAGGCTGTGCGCTCGCTGCGCGTGGGCTACACCACGGCGGGGGGCGCGACCTCGTACATCCCGCTGTCGGACGTGGCCACGATTTCGCTCGACACGGGCGCGACCTACATCTACCGCGAGAGCAACGAGCGCTACATCCCCATCAAGTTCAGCGCGCGCGACCGCGACCTGGGCAGCACCGTCTCCGAGGTGCAGCGCCGCGTGGCGCAGGAGGTCGCCCTGCCCCAGGGCTACCGCATCATCTACGCGGGCGAGTTCGAGGCGCTGCAGCAGGCCAAGGCGCGCATGATGATCGCCATCCCCGTGGCCGTGATCCTGGTGCTGGCGCTGCTGTACGCGCTGTTCAACAACTTCGTGTACTGCCTTCTCACGCTCGCGTCGGTGCCGTTCACGGTGTTCGGCGGCATCCTGGCGCTGTACCTCACGGGGCAGGTGCTGAGCATCTCGGCTGTGATCGGGTTCATCTCGCTGCTGGGCGTGTCGGTCATGGACGGCATCCTGATCCTGAGCTACTTCAAGGACCAGCGCGCGCGCGGCTACAACCACCTGCAAGCCATGGAAGATGCCTACCGCAGCCGCATGCGCCCGCTGCTCATGACGGCACTGTCGGCCTGCATCGGCCTGCTGCCCGCGGCCATGTCGCACAGCATCGGCAGCGAGGTGCAGCGCCCCCTGGCCACGGTGGTCGTGGGCGGCATGCTCATCGGCCCGCTGTTCCTGCTGCTCGTGGTGCCCGCGCTGCGCCTGGCCGTGCTGCGCCGCGTGAAGTTCGCCAAGAAACGTGAAGGCCTGGGAGGTAAACGTGCCATCGCATAAGCCCCAATCACACCATCGGCGCCTGCTGCTGGGCGCGCTGGGATTCGCGGCCCTGGCCGCCACGGGCTGCGCCGTGGGCCCCGACTACGTGCGCCCGGCCGTGCCCATGCCCGGCAACTCCAGCGGCGCACTCACCCGCGAGCCGCTGGCTACGGCCGGCACGGCCGGCCCTGTGCAGCGCGAATGGTGGAAAGCCTTCGGCTCGCCCGAGCTCGACGCGCTGGTGCAGGAGGCACTGGAGCGCAGCCCCACCATCGAGGCTGCGCGCGCCACGCTGCGCGCCGCGCGCCAGAACGTCATCGCCCAGCGCGGCTTCTTCTACCCCACGGTGCAGCTCGCCTACGACCGCACGCGCCAGAACGTGGGCGAGTCGCTGTCGTCGCCGCTCGACAGCGGCGAGACGCTCTACACCTACCACACAGCCCAGCTCAGCGTGAGCTACACGCCCGACCTCTTCGGCAGCAACCGCCGCCAGGTCGAGGGCCTGCGCGCCGCCGAAGAGAACCAGCGCCTGCAGCTGCAGGCCGCGCGGCTCACGCTGGCGAGCAACGTGGCGGGCGGCATGCTGCAGGCCGCGATGCTCGCCGAGCAGAGCGTGCTCATCGAGCAGGCCATCGCCGCCGCGCAGGAGCAGCTGCGCCACATGCGGCTGCAGCAGAAGAACGGCTACGCGAGCGGGCTCGACGTGGCCACGCAGCAAACTCTGCTGCTGCAGATGCAGCAGGCCCTGCCGCCGCTTCGCAAGGAGCTGGAGCAAACGCGCAACCTGCTGGCCACGCTGGCGGGCCGCACGCCCGATGCGGCGCCAGCGGTGCCGCACCTGTCGGCGTTCACGCTGCCCGAGCTGCCGCAGGCCGTGGCCTCCACGCTCGTGGAGCAGCGCCCCGACGTGCGCTCCGCCGAGACCGACGTGCAGCAGGCCAGCGCGGCCATCGGCGTGGCCAAGGCCGCGCGGCTGCCGCAGCTGTCCATCACCGCAGCCCTGGGCGGCGGAGCCACCAGCTTCGCGAGCATGTTCGCCTCTGGCAATACCACCTGGTCGCTGGGCGCCAACCTGCTGCAGCCGCTGTTCGCAGGCGGCACGCTGCAGGCCCACC
>JASLFM010000393.1 GCA_030150585.1 Acidovorax sp. | reverse complement strand
ACCGGGCCGCGGAAGTAAAGCTGGTCCTGCGGCGGCGGCTCGCCTCCCGGGGTGAGAAAGCGCACGCGCATCGCCACGCTGTCGTCCAGCGCGAGTTCGGCAATGTTGCCCACGCGCATCTCGCCCGAGAGGCCGCTGCGCCCGGCCTGCGGCTCGCTCGGTATCCCCCACAGCGGCGCCACGCGCGGAAAGAGCACGAACAGCAGCGCCATGATGGGCGCGCCCAGCAGAGCCATGGTGCCCGCGGTGCGCAGCGATGCAGCCAGCGGTGGCCGGCCCACGGGCATGTGCGCGTTGACGAGCGCCGTGAGCAGCCCCAGCAGGGCCAGCAGCATGGCCGCGGCCGTGGGCAGCGACTGCGAGAAGAAGAAGTTGCTGAGCATCGTGAAGAAGCCCAGAAAGAAGATGACCATGGCGTCGCGCCGGCCGCGCAGCTCCAGGGTCTTGAGCGCGAGCAGCAGCACGATCAGCGTGACACCTGCATCACGCCCCAAGATCGTGCGGTGCGTAGCCAGCGTGGCCCCCACGCTGAGCAGCAGCAGCGCGAGCAGCAGCCAGCGGCCAGGCAGCGGCCGGGCACCCCAGGCCAGCCAGCCGCGCCACAGCAGCACGGCGAGTGTGCATGCGATGGCCCAGCCCGGCAGGTGGGCGACGAGTGGGGCCACGATCCAGGCCACCACGCCGAGCAGGAACAGCGTGTCGCGCGTGTCGCGGGGCAGGGCGGTCAGTGGTTTCAGCACAACGCCAGCGCCTCCAGGCAGCGGCGGCGGTGCGCCGCCCCCTCGCCCTGTGCGATCTGCACGCCGCCGGGCAGGCGCAGGCCCCAGGTCAGGCCCAGGCGGTCGGCCTGCAGCACCCAGGCGGTCACGCGCGCGATGCGCGCCTCGGGGTCGGGCAGGCCGGCGCGGTTCACGTCCAGCCACAACTCGTAGCGCTGGGCCTGCAGCGCATCGCGGCTCACAAGGTCGTCCGTGCCCGTCGCGAAGGACTTGGCGGCCTTCTTCCAGACCACGAGCTTGAGCGGGTCGCCACGCCGGTAGGCGCGCACGCCCTCGAATTCGCCCGTGCCCGCCGCGTTCGCGCTGGCGGTGCCGCCGGCGCGCGGCTCGCCGGCGGGCAGCGGGGGCGGTGGTACTTCGGGCGCGGGGTAGACCAGCACCTGCGACGCGGGGCGCCAGTGCGTCCAGACGCGGAAGGTGCCGAGCGGAAAACGCGTTTCGGCCGTGATCGGGGGCACCGGCAGCAACCCCCGGCGCGCGGGCCGAAAGCCGATGTGCACCGTGGCCGTGCCCTGCGCAGGCACGTCGGTCCAGGCCCAATGTGGTGCATGGTGCGTGGAGCGGTCGGCGGCCGTTTCCTGCCCGTGGGCGGCCAGCGCCAGCCCGTGGCGCGGCGTGCGCCGCTCGTTCAGGAGCTCCACGGCCAGCGTGGCGCTCTGGCCCAGGAACTGGGGCTCGGGCGGCAGCAGCCGCAGCCGTGTGCCGCGCAGCGTGCCGTGGCACAGGTGCATGCCCACGGCGGCGCTGCCGGCCAGCAGAAAGGTGAGCAGGTAGCCCAGGTTGAGCTGGAAGTTGATCGACGCCACCAGCAGCACGAGCAGCGTGAGCGCCAGCATCCATCCCGCGCCCGTGGGCAGGATGTAGACGTTGCGCTGGGTGAGCACGAGCGTGTCGGTGGGCGTGAGGCGTGCAAGCCACCAGCGCCGAAAGCGTGCGCGGATGTTCACGGCAGGCATCACGGAAGGGGGGTGGCCTCGACCATCGCGCGCACTTGTTCCACCGCGCCGCGCCCCGCATCGCCCACGGGCACGAGACGGTGGGCGATGGTTTGCGGCAGCACGGCCTGCACGTCGTCGGGCGCCACGTAGTCGCGCCCTGCGATAAGCGCCTGGGCCTTGGCCGCGCGCACCAGGGCGATGCCGGCGCGCGGCGATAGGCCCTGCAGGAACCAGCGGCCCGAGCGCGTGGCGGCGATGAGGTCCTGCACGTAGGCCAGCAGCGGCTCGGACGTATGCACGGCCAGCACCTCGCGCTGCAGTTGGGCAAGCTCTTCTTCGGACAACAGCGGCAGCATCGAGTCGACCATGTCGCGCCGGTCGGCACCCGCGAGCAGCAGGCGCTCGGCGGCGCGGTCGGGGTAGCCCAGCGAGATCCGCATGAGGAAACGGTCGAGCTGGCTCTCGGGCAGCGCGAAGGTGCCGAGCTGGTCGTGCGGGTTCTGTGTGGCGATCACGAAGAACGGGTGCGGAAGCGCGCGCGTTTCGCCTTCCACCGAGACCTGCTTTTCTTCCATGGCCTCGAGCAGCGCGCTTTGCGTCTTGGGGCTGGCGCGGTTGATTTCGTCGGCCAGCAGCACCTGGGCGAACACGGGGCCGGGGTGGAACACGAAGGCCTCCTTGCCGCGCTCGTAGACCGATACGCCCGTGAGGTCGCTGGGCATGAGATCGGCGGTGAACTGCACGCGCGAGAACTGCAGGCCGAAGGTTCGCGCGAGCGCGTGGGCCAGCGTGGTCTTGCCCACGCCCGGCACGTCCTCGATGAGCAGGTGGCCGCCGGCGAGCAGGCAGGCCACGCAGTCCTGCACCTGGGCGCTTTTGCCCACGATCACCGTGTTAAGCTGGTCCAGGAGCGATTTGATTTTGAGCTGTGCGTGCATGGCACGACATTATCAAAAAGAGACACGGGGGATGTGACTGTGGGCAAGACGGGCTATTACACCCATCGGGAATGCTGGAAACACGAGATGGGGCCGGGCCACCCGGAATGCCCCGCGCGGCTCGACGCAATCGAGGACCGGCTGCTGGTGACGGGCGTGTCCGATGCGCTCGACCACCGCGAGGCGCCCGAGGCGTCGCTCGCCGACATCGAACTGGCGCACGACCGCATGCATGTGGCCGCGCTGCGCGGTCTCACCGACCGGCTTATCGAGGAGCAGGTGGCCGGAGGCCCCGCCCACACGCAGGTGGACCCCGACACGTTGATCAACGCGCATACCTGGTCGGCGGCGCTACGCGCCGCAGGCGCGGCGCTTGCGGCGACCGACGCGGTGATGGCCGGTGAACTGGAGAACGCCTTCTGCTCGGTGCGCCCGCCGGGCCACCATGCCACGCGCCACAAGGCCATGGGCTTTTGCTTTTTCAACAACGTGGCGATTGCTGCCAAGTACGCGCTGCAGCGCTACAACCTGCAGCGTGTGGCCGTGATCGATTTCGACGTGCACCACGGCAATGGCACGGAGGACATCCTTGCGAACGACCCGCGTGCGCTGATGTGCGGCATCTTCCAGCATCCGTTCTACCCGTACAGCGGCGACCAGAATCCCGCGCCCAACATGTGCAATGTGCCGGTGCCGGCCTACACGCGGGGCATGGACATCCGCGAGATCATCGAGATGACGTGGATTCCGCGCCTGGAGGCCTTCAAGCCCGAGATGATCTTCGTGAGCGCCGGCTTTGACGGCCACCGCGAGGACGACATGGGCCAGCTCGGCCTGACCGAGCAGGACTTCGCCTGGATCACCCAGCGCGTGAAAGACGTGGCGCGCCGATTCGCACAGGGGCGCATCGTCTCCTGCCTCGAAGGGGGCTACGTGATGGGGCCGCTGGCGCGCAGCGTCGAAGCCCATGTGCGTGTCCTTGCCGATCTTTGAACCCGATATGACTCCCAGCACCACCGATTCCCTGCTCCAGACCGTGCGCGATGCGCGCGGCGTGGTCACCCTCACGCTCAACGACCCAGCGCGCTTCAACGCCCTGGGCGCCGAAATGCTCGCGGCTTTGCAGCAGGCGCTGGACGGCGTGGCGCGCGACGAATCCGCGCGCGTGGTAGTGCTGGCCGCCAACGGCCGCGCCTTTTGTGCGGGCCACAACCTCAAGGACATGGCGGCCCACCCCGATTTGGCCTACTACCAGCAGCTGTTCGCCCAGTGCAGCCGCATGATGCTGTCCATCCACAAACTCAGCGTGCCCGTGATCGCGCGCGTGCACGGCATGGCCACGGCCGCGGGCTGCCAGCTCGTGGCGCAGTGCGATCTGGCCGTGGCCAGCGAGAATGCGAGCTTTGCGACCAGCGGCATCCACTATGGCCTGTTCTGCGCCACGCCCAGCGTGCCGCTGGTGCGCAACGTGCCGGCCAAGCGGGCCATGGAGATGCTGCTCACGGGCGACTTCATCGACGCGCGCACTGCGCTGGACCAGGGCCTCGTGAACCGCGTGGTGGCCCCCGAGGGGCTGGACGCCGAGGTCGAGCAACTGGTGCAGTCCATTCTTGACAAGCCGCGCGTGGCCGTGGCGATGGGCAAGGCCCTGGTGTACCAGCAGCGCGAGCTGGGGCTCGATGCGGCCTACCAGCTCGCGGGCCAGGCCATGGCCACCAACATGATGGACGAGGCTGCACAGGAGGGTGCGCGCGCCTTTGCTGAAAAGCGCAAGCCCGCCTGGAAGGCATAGACCAGGATGGTGCAGACTGTCGCTGAAAAGCCGATGTTCGACGACGTCGGCCACTGGTTCCAGGGTTTCCTGCAGCCCACGGTACTCATCGAGCTGGCAGCGCTGGCCCTGTGCGTGGGCCTGGCTTGGCTCATCGTGGTGCTGTTGCGGCGCGGGCTGCACCAGACGGACCGGCGCTCCATCCTGTTCGGCCGCGACGTGTTCGACGGCGTGCTGTTCCCGCTCACGCTGCTCGGGCTGGGCTATGGAGCGCAGGCCTTGCTGCTGCTGTGGCTGCCGCTGGCCGCCTTCAAGGTGGCCATCCCCGCGCTGATCGCGCTCTTCGTGATCCGCATGGGGGCCAAGGTACTGCAGGTGGCCTTTCCGCAGTCCGCCTGGGTGCGCCCCATCGAGCACACGATCTCGTGGATCGGGTGGGCCGCCATGGTGCTGTGGGTGACGGGGCTGCTGCCGCTCCTGATGCGCGACCTCGAGGACATTACCTGGAAGGTGGGCAGCACGACCATGTCGGTGCGCACGCTGATCGAGGGCGTGTTCACGGCGGCGGCGGTGCTCATCGTGGCGCTGTGGATCTCTTCGGCCATCGAGGCGCGGCTGCTGCGCTCGGCCACGGGCAGCGGCCTCTCGGTGCGCATCGCGCTTTCGAACGCCACGCGCGCATTGCTGCTGTTCCTGGGGCTCATCATCGCGTTGTCGGCCGTGGGGATCGACCTCACGGCGCTCTCGGTGCTGGGCGGTGCCGTGGGCGTGGGCATCGGCTTCGGGTTGCAGAAGCTCGCTTCCAACTATGTGAGCGGCTTCGTGATCCTGGCCGAGCGCAGCGTGCGCATCGGCGACAACGTGCGCGTGGACAATTTCGAGGGGCGCATTACCGACATCACGGGGCGCTATACGGTGATCCGTTCCGGCGTGGGGCGTGAGTCCATCGTGCCCAATGAAATGCTCATCACGAACCGCGTCGAGAACCTCTCGCTGGCGGACCCACGCGTGTGGAACTCCACTGTGGTCAGTGTGGGCTACGACAGCGACGTGGACCTCGTCATGCGCTTGCTCGCCGAGGCGGCTCTCGCGAGCCCGCGCGTGCTGCGCGATCCGGCGCCGAGCGTGGCGCTGTCGGCCTTCGGCGCCGACGGGCTGGAGTTCACCGTGGGGTTCTGGATCAACGACCCTGAGAACGGGCTGCTCGGGCTGCGCTCGCAGATCAACCTGGCCATCCTGCGCGCGCTGCGCGCGCACGGCATCGACATTCCCTACCCGCAGCGCGTGCTGCATTGGCCCGCAGGCCAGGTGCCGCCGGGCGAGGCGCCACCCGCGCCGCGTCCCGGGCTGGAGTGAGCGCTCCAAAGGTGGCATCCGTCCGGTAGAACTGTGCGCAGGCCTGGCCTATAATTCATAAAAGCACGATCGTTCTTTTTTGTGCCAGTGCGTGGTGCGGGGCCAAAGCCTGTCCCATCTGCTGCAGTGCGGCATAGAATGTTTCAGTTTACGTAAACGTCAATTCAACCAACTCAAGGAGCCGCAGCAATGAAGGTCTTGGTCCCTGTCAAGCGCGTGGTGGACTACAACGTGAAGGTCCGCGTGAAGTCGGACAACACGGGCGTGGACATCGCGAACGTGAAGATGAGCATGAACCCGTTTGACGAAATCGCCGTCGAAGAGGCCGTGCGCCTGAAGGAAAAAGGC
>JASLFM010000355.1 GCA_030150585.1 Acidovorax sp. | reverse complement strand
TGCAGTTGCACGCCCGTGACGATGGAACCCGGCGCGGGATACAGGTCGCGGTACCAGGCCGCCTGCTGGTGGCTGTTCTCGCCGTAGCGCAGGTCCTGCACCTTGATGAACTGGCCGTTGTACTGGCCGGGGAACAGCGAGCGCTCGGGCACGTAGGTTTCGGAGAGCTTGTCCTCCTCGAACTGCACGGACGAGAGGTAGTCGCTGATCGCGCCGTCGTACTGCGCAATGCGGTTGAACGCCGCCACCGACAGCGCGAAGCGCAGCTTGTCGGAGAGCTTGCCGCCCGCCTTCAGCTCGGCCAGCACGGCCGCGTACTGGTCGGCACTGGTGATCACCCCCACGTCCTTCCAGTTCTTGGCGGCGCTGCGCACCATGGCGGGGCCGCCGATGTCGATGTTCTCGATCGCATCGG
This sequence comes from Acidovorax sp., assembly GCA_030150585.1. Classification (GTDB taxonomy): domain Bacteria; phylum Pseudomonadota; class Gammaproteobacteria; order Burkholderiales; family Burkholderiaceae_C; genus JASLFM01. Next base: position 5,409 of record JASLFM010000355.1, on the reverse strand, counting down.
CCAGCGTGCAGCCGGGCTTGGCCACCGTGGCCTCGAAGGGGTAGAGGTTCACCACGAGCAGGTCGATGGTGTCGATGCCATGCTCCTGCAGCGCCGCCATGTGCGCGGGCACATCGCGGCGCGCCAGCAGGCCGCCGTGCACCTTGGGGTGCAGCGTCTTCACACGGCCGTCGAGCATTTCGGGGAACTGCGTGACCTCGGCCACCTCGGTGACGGGCAGGCCCTCCTTGGCGAGCAGTTGGGCGGTGCCGCCCGTGGACAGCAGCCGGATGCCCAGCGCATGCAGCGCGCGGGCGAACTCGACGATGCCGGTTTTGTCGGAGACGGAAAGGAGTGCGTTCATGGCGATGGTGGTCTCAGGTTTTGAATTCAATCGGCCGGGGCGCCCGCCTTGCGGGCGCCGCCAGCCATCCAACAGGCGGCCAGCCCGTCAGAGCATCTTGTGCTCGACGAGCTTTTTGCGCAGGGTGTTGCGGTTCAGCCCGAGCCATTCGGCCGCGCGGGACTGGTTGTTGTCGGCGTGGCTCATCACCACTTCGAGCAGCGGTTTCTCGACCACCCGCACCAGCATGTCGTACATGCCATCGGGCGTCTCGCCGCCCAGGTCGCGGAAGTAGCCCTGCAGGCTCTCACGCACGCATTCCTCGATGTGTTTCTTGCTCATGCGCACATTCCCTCTTGTTCTTCGTTCGGGTCCGCATCCGCGGCAGGCGCGTCGGCCGGCAGCCGGTCCATGCGCTGCTCCAGGTCGGCGAAATAGCCGGCCACGGCCTGCCATTGCGCGGTGCAGTCCTCGATGGTGTTGATGTGTTGTCGAAAGGCCTCTCCGCCCGGCAACGCGCGTACGTACCATGCGATGTGCTTGCGCGCGCTGCGCACGCCCGTGCCCTCGCCGTACAGGCTGTAATGGTCCTGCAGGTGGTCGAGCAGCAGGCGCCGCACCTCGGCCACCAGCGGCGGCGCCAGGTGCTCGCCCGTGGCGAGGTAGTGGCCGATCTCGCGGAAGATCCACGGCCGGCCCTGCGCAGCGCGCCCGACCATGAGGGCGTCAGCCCCCGTGGCGGCCAGCACGGCGCGCGCCTTCTCGGGCGAGGTGATGTCGCCATTCGCCACCACGGGCACGCGCACGGCGGCCTTCACGGCGGCGATGGTGTCGTACTCGGCATGGCCCTTGTAGCCCTGCTCGCGCGTGCGGCCATGCACCGTGAGCATCTGGATGCCTGCGCCCTCGAACGCGCGCGCGAGCTGCACGGCGTTCTTGTGCTCCTGGTTCCAGCCCGTGCGCATTTTGAGCGTGACGGGCACGTTGCGTGGCGCGCAGGCGGCTACCACGGCCTCGGCGATCTCCAGGGCCAGCGCCTCGTTCTGCATGAGGGCGGAGCCCGCCCACTTGTTGCAGACCTTCTTGGCGGGGCAGCCCATGTTTATGTCGATGATCTCGGCGCCGCGGTCCACGTTGTAGAGCGCGGCCTCGGCCATCATCTCGGCGTCCGTGCCCGCGATCTGCACCGCGATGGGCCCGGGCTCGCCCTCATGGTTGGCCCGGCGCGAGGTCTTGAGGCTGTTCCACAGATCCTTGCGCGAAGTCACCATCTCGCTCACCGCATAGCCCGCGCCCAGGGCCTTGCACAGCTGGCGGAACGGCCGGTCCGTCACGCCCGCCATGGGGGCGACGAACAGGCGGTTCGCCAATGGAATATGGCCGATGTGCAGGGCGGGCATGGAGCGAGTTTGAAGGCAACGGGCGCCGAAGGGAGGCGGGATTGTACCTGCTCAAAATTTCAGCAACCGAAATGCCATCCCAGACACCATGGCGCCCCGCCGCGCCGGGTGTTCAGCGTGCCTCGCGGCGCTCGCGCGCCATGTGGCCCAGGTAGGCGATGAGGTCGTCCAGCGCCGCGTCGCCGAGCTGCTCGGGAGCGAAGGCCGGCATGGCTTGCGCGGGCCAGTGGCGCACGCTCGCGGGGTTGCGGATCAGGCGGCGCAGCGCCTGGGGCTGAAAGTACTCCACCGGGTTCATGGGCCGGTTCAGGTCGGGTCCCATGGCCGCGCCGCCCCCGCCGTTCATCGTGTGGCACACCATGCACTGCGTGATGAACACGGCCTGACCGCGCCGCGCGGGGTCGTTTGCCGGCAGGCGCTGCGCCACCGCGATCTGCGGCCAGCGGCGCTCGGGCGCCTCGCGCACGGCGAGCCGCGCGACCGCGTAGGGCCACTGCTCGCTGCTCACGCCCGTGGCCACGGGCCATACGACGTAAAACGGCCCCGCGCTCTGGCCCTTGCCCGGCAGCGGCGGCCAGGGCGCGCCCGATGGCTCGATGGCCAGCCAGGCCTGCGCACGGCCCGGTCCCTGCTGCAGCGCCAGGGCACCGGGCAACTGGGCCACGAAACCGTCGGTGGCCGCCACCTCCAGCGTGTCCTGCGGCGTCAGGCCCAGCTCACGCAGCACCACGGCCAGCGGCACGGCGCGGTAGCGCATGGGGCGCTGGTAAGACACGTCCTGCGGCACCTCAATATCGCGCGCCTGCGCGTGCCGGGCCAGTGCCTCGCCATCGAGCTGCTGGCGCCCGCGCGGCCCCTCCAGCTCCAGCGTGGCGGCCGGGGCGCCCGCCCAGGCCCAGAGGCATGCAAGGGCGGCCACTGCGCGCCAGAGGCCGCGCGAACGAAGGTCAAACAAGGCAGTCATGGCTCCAGGCTCCGTCAATAGAGGCGATTAGCGTACCGGCAGGTCGAAATACCGTCCGGGATAGGGTTCGTTTTGCAGCGTGTAGTGCCACCACTCCTCCGGCAGGTTGCGCCAGCCGTGGCGCTGCATGAGCGCGCGCAGCCAGTGGCGGTTGTGGCGCACGTCGGGCGAGAGGTCGGCATGGTCGGTGTGCGAGCGATCGTCGAACAGGTCGAACGGCGTGCCCATGTCCACCTCGTCGCCATCGGCCAAGGGGCCCGCCAGCACCCGGCTGGCGCGCCGGCCATCGGCCACCACCAGCGTCAGGTCCACCGTGCTGCCCCGGCTGTGGCCGGAGCGCTCGGCGATGTAGCCGCGCTGGAACAGCTCTTCCTTGGGCACGCGCGGGTAGTAGTCCTTCTTGGTCTTCTGGTCCGCGAGGTCCTGCCCCCATCGCACGAAGTCGTCCACGGCCGACTGGGGCCGGTAGCAGTCGAACACCTTGAACCGCAGGCCGAGCGGCGCAATCTCCTGCTGCGCGGCCTGCAGCGCCTGCGCGGCGGCGCGGCTCAGCCAGCAGTGCGGCGCCGCATAGCCGGCCACGGGGCGCCCGAGGAAATTGCGTGCACCGTGGTAGCGCATGTCCTGCAGCACGGCCGGCGCCACCGACGCGAGCGGCACCAGATCGGGCGGCGCCTCCACCATGGCCGCAGCAGCCTCCGCCGCAGCGGAGCCCTGGGGCGGCTCGCCACGCAGCGCGCAGCCGGCCAACGCCAGCGCACCGGCCGCCACCAGGGCGTACCGCCCCCCGCCCTTCCACCAAGAACTTCCCCGCATCCCTGCGCTCCCCTCCCGCGCCTTGCGGGAAAGCGCCCACGATACAAGAGGCGCCCCGTCCGGCACAAGGGCCGCATGGCGCGCTCTACACTCGGCGCTCTATGGAAATCTGGATGCACCAGTTGCTGCAGTGGCTGGCCCTGCCGCAGTTCGGCCTGTCTACGGTCTTCGTGGTATCGCTCGTTTCGGCCACGCTGCTGCCACTGGGCTCGGAGCCGGCCGTATTCGGCCTCGTCAAGCTCAACCCCGATCTGTTCTGGCCCGCGATCCTCGTGGCCACGGCAGGCAATACGCTGGGCGGCGCCATCAGCTGGTGGATGGGCCTGGGAACGCACCAGGTGGTGGACCGCGCTGCGGGCCACCGCACCGAGTTGCGGGCTTTGTCCTGGCTGCGCCGCTTCGGCCCCAGGGCCTGCCTGCTGAGCTGGCTGCCCGTGGTGGGCGATCCGCTGTGCGCGGTGGCGGGGTGGCTCAAGCTACCGTTCTGGCCCTGCATCGCCTACATGGCGGCAGGCAAATTCCTGCGCTACCTGGCAATGACAACGGCGCTGCTCTATGTGTGGCCTTCGGCGGGCTGAGCGCCGTCAGGCAGCCGCCTCCGCGGCGGCGCGCCGCTGCCACACCCCTTCGAGCGTGTAGAGCACCAGCGCCACCCAGATCAGTGCGAAGCCAACCAGCCGCGCGGGCTGCACGGCCTCGCCGAACAGCCACACGCCGAGCGCGAACTGCAGCGAAGGCGAGATGTACTGCAGCAGCCCCAGAGTGGCCATGGGAATGCGCCGCGCCCCGGCTGCGAACAGCAGCAGCGGCACCGCCGTGATCGGCCCTGCGGCCATGAGCCAACCGAGCGTGGCTGCGTCGGCATGCGCCCATACGGACGTGCCGCTCCAGCCCCACCAGGCCAGGCAGCCCAAAGCCAGCGGCGCGAGCAGCACCGTTTCGAGCGCCAGCCCCTCCAGCGCGCCGAGCACGGCCGTCTTGCGCAGCAGGCCGTAGAAGCCGAAGGTGAGCGCCAGGGCCAGCGCGATCCAGGGCAGGCGCCCGGTCTGCACCGTGAGCCACACCACGCCGGCGGCCGCCACGGCCAGCGCCAGCCACTGCGCGGGCCGGGGCCGCTCACGCAGGAAGACGTAGCCCATGGCCACGTTCACGAGCGGCAGGATGAAATAGCCCAGGCTCGCGTCCACCACGTGCTGGTGCTGCACCGCCCAGACATAGATGAGCCAGTTGCCCGACAGCAGCAGGGCCGAGAGGCCGAAGGCAGCCACCACGCGCGGCTCGCGGCGCAGGGCGCCTACCCATGCGAGCTGGCGCCGCGCCACGAGTACCCCGATCACGAACACCAGCGACCACAAGGTGCGATGCATGACCACTTCGAGCGCGGGCACGCTGGCCACTTGGCGGAAATAGATGGGAAACACGCCCCATGCGGTATAGGCGAGTGCGGCGTAGACGATGCCGGGCTGCATGGAGGTGGGGAAGAAAGAGGCCCCGGGCGCAGGGGCCCGGGGCGGGTGGGTGGATCGGGCTGGCCTTCAGGTCAGACGTTGAACAGGAAGTTCATCACATCGCCATCCTTGACGACGTACTCTTTGCCCTCGGCGCGCATCTTGCCTGCATCCTTGGCGCCCTGCTCGCCCTTGTACTGGATGAAGTCGTCGAACGCGATGGTCTGCGCACGGATGAAGCCGCGCTCGAAGTCGCCGTGGATCACACCCGCGGCCTGCGGCGCCGTATCGCCCACGTGGATGGTCCAGGCGCGCACTTCCTTCACGCCGGCGGTGAAATAGGTCTGCAGGCCCAGCAGCTTGAAGCCCGCGCGGATGAGGCGGTTCAGGCCCGGCTCGTCCTGGCCCATTTCGGCGAGGAACATGTCGCGGTCCTCGTCGCTCATCTCGGCCATTTCA
>JASLFM010000352.1 GCA_030150585.1 Acidovorax sp. | reverse complement strand
TGCGGGCCTGCTGGCGGAGTACGCATGACATCGCTCGCGCGGCGCACCTGGGACCGCCTGTCGCTGTACCTGCCGGTCCTGCTCATGGGCCTGCTGGCCCTGGGCACCTGGTGGCTCGTGCGCAATGCGCCCGTGCCGCAGTCTCCCCAGGCCGAGCGCCCGTTGCGGCACGAACCCGACTATTTCATGAAGATGTTCTCGGTCAAGACCTTCGATGGCATGGGGCGGCTGCACAGTGAGGTCCAGGGTACCGTGGCACGCCACTACCCCGATACGGACACGCTGGAGATCGACCAGGCGCGCATGCGCTCGGTATCGCCCGAGGGTCGCATCACGGTGGCCACGGCCAACCGCGCACTCAGCAATGCCGATGGCTCCGAGGTGCAGCTCTTTGGCAACGCCGTGGTCACGCGCCAGCCCGTGCGCACACCTGACGGCAAGATGCTGCCGCGCCTCGAATTCCAGGGCGAATTCCTGCATGCCTGGACCAACGACGAGCGCGTGCGTTCACACCTGCCCGTGACGCTGATCCGGGGCAACGACCGCTTCACGGCCGACAGCATGGAATACGACAACCTCGACCAGGTCCTGCAGCTGCGCGGCCGGGTGCATGGCCTGCTCCTGCCGGGCCCTGCTCGCTGAGGAGCTTTGCGCATGCCCGCTCCCCTTGTCTTCATCACCGGCGCTTCGAGCGGCATCGGCCAGGCGCTGGCAGCGCGCTTTCACCGGGCGGGCTACCGGCTGGCGCTGGTCGCGCGGCGCGCGCAGGCCATGCAAACCTGGGCCAGTGCCCAGGGTTTCAGCGCAGACAGCTACGAAATTTACAGCGCTGATGTGGCCGAGCCCGAGAGCATCATGGCCGCTGGCGAGGCCTGCATTACCCGCCAGGGCCTGCCCGACGTGGTGATCGCCAACGCGGGCATCAGCATCGGCATGGACACGGCCGAGCGCGAGGATATCGCCGTGATGGCCCGTCTCTACGCCACCAACAACATCGGCATGGCGGCCACGTTCCAGCCTTTCGTGGCCGCCATGGCCCGGCGCGGCAGCGGCCGACTCGTAGGCATCGGCAGCGTGGCGGGCATCCGGGGGCTACCGGGGCATGGCGGCTACTGCAGCAGCAAGGCCGCTGTCATCAGCTACTGCGAAAGCCTGCGCGGGGAACTGTGTGCCTCGGGCGTGCGCGTGGTGACGATCTGCCCAGGTTACATCGACACCCCGCTCACGCAGCAGAACCGGTATTCCATGCCGTTCCTGATGCAGCCGCAGGACTTCGCGGCGCGGGCCTTCGATGCGATCGAGGCGGGCGCGAGCTATCGCGTCATTCCTTGGCAGATGGGGGTTGTGGCCAAGCTCATGCGCCTGCTGCCCAATGCGTTGTTCGACCGGCTGCTTGCCGGCCGACCGCGCAAGCATCGCCAGGGAGCGTAGTAAAGCAAAAAGGCTCCCAAAGGAGCCTTTTGATTGTGCGCGTGACACTCGGTCAGTAGCTGTTGCCGCCACCGTAGCCGCCCCGGCCGCCACCGCCGCCGCCGCCGCCGCCGTTGCGCGAGCCCGAGCCGTAGGGGCTGCGGAAGCCGCCTTCACCACGGCCGCCGCCGCCATAGCCGCCACCGCCTTCACGGCCGCCGCCGTAGCCACCACCACCGCCAAAGCCGCCGCTGCGGCCACCGCCGCCAAAGCCGCCGCTGCGCGGGGGGCGGGGTTCCATGGGACGGGCCTCATTGACCACGATGCTGCGGCCGCCCAGGGGCTGGCCGTTCATGCCGTTGATAGCGGCTTGCGCTTCGGCGTCGCTGCCCATTTCGACGAAGCCGAAACCCTTGGAGCGGCCCGTGTCACGCTCCATCATGACCTTGGCGCTGGTGACGGCGCCGAACTGGCCGAAGGCCTGTTCCAGATCGTTGTCGCGCACCGAATAGGGCAGGTTGCCGACGTACAGTTTATTGCCCATCAAGGGACTCCTAAAAAACCATGAACTAGCGGAAAGCGATGGAGTCCCGAAAACGCGGCCAGCTAATCTATAGACGCACTATGCGCGAAACTGACGGATCACCGCAAACTTGGCTGGAATAAATCCACCCAGCGCATTATGCGCCACAATTTCTTAAAAAAAGCAAGCAGAGTTGCGTGCTGTAGCGGTTTCGCCGCGGCATAAAAAAAGGGACCCGAGGGTCCCTGGATGCTCAAGTGGGATTCGCTAGTGAATCCTCACTTTTGGGCTATATCAGTAGCCGCCGCGGCCACCGCCGCCGTAACCACCGCCGCCGCCACCAAAGCCGCCGGAGCGCCCGCCGCCGTAGCCGCCACCACCACCACCAAAGCCACCGCTGCGCGGGGGGCGGGGTTCCATCGGGCGGGCCTCATTCACCACGAGATCGCGGCCGCCAAAGTTCTGGCCGTGCACGCCCGCGATAGCGGCTTGTGCTTCGGCATCGTTGCCCATTTCGACAAAACCAAAACCCTTGGAGCGGCCAGTGTCGCGCTCCATCATGACTTTGGCGCTATTGACTGCGCCATAGGCGCTGAAGGTTTGTTCGAGATCGCCGTCTCGGAAAGAATAGGGCAGATTGCCCACGTACAGTTTGTTGCCCATGAGGGACTCCTGAAAAAACATGAAAACGCGATGGAGCCCGACGCAATCAGCAAACCCGTGATGACTTCAAAGACGCGAAACTGACCAAACACCGCACGTGCGTTCCTGCAAGGCAGAAAGGCCCATCCATTATGGGTCAGATTAATGCCCTGCATACAGGCTTCTAGGCGCGATTGCAACACTTGAGATGGGTATTTACACCAAGGTCGGCTACAATCAGGCCCTGTCTTTGGGGAGTAGCCCGCCCGGCGTGCGATGCGCCGGGGGCATGCGTCAACAAACTTGGGCCCTCACGGCCTATGGCGCATGCGGCACCACGTGCTGGGCGAGACCATTGACTGCGCACCGATCCAACAGGCCGGAGTCGGAGCGCGGTCAATGTGTTCTCACGCCATCCGGCCGGATAGGATCCCCACCCCCATGGAAGCCTTCTTCGTTTCGACCTCCATCGTGGCGCTCGCCGAGATGGGCGACAAGACCCAGCTGCTCTCGCTCGTGCTGGCCGCCCGCTTTCGCAAGCCCTGGCCCATCGTGCTGGGCATCTTCGTGGCCACGCTGGCCAACCATGCGCTCGCGGGCGCCGTGGGCACCTGGGTCACCACGCTGCTCGGGCCGCAGGCGCTGCGCTGGGTGCTGGGCTTGTCGTTCATCGCCATGGCCGTGTGGGTGCTGATCCCCGACAAGCTCGACGACGAAGACACGGGCGCCGCGCCGCGCCTGGGCGTGTTCGGCACCACCGTGGTGGCCTTCTTCCTGGCCGAGATGGGCGACAAGACGCAGATTGCCACCGTGATGCTCGCCGCGCAGTACAGCGCCTACCTGTGGGTGGTGGCCGGCACCACGCTGGGCATGATGCTCGCGAACGCGCCCGTGGTGTGGCTCGGTGAGCGCATCACGCGCCGCGTGCCGATTCGCGCCGTGCACATCGTGTCGGCCGTGATCTTCCTCGTGCTGGGCCTTGTGGCGCTGTTCGCGCCGGCCTGATGCGCACGCAGGGGGCTTTTGGCATAATGGCTTGACGCGCCGATTTGCCACCGCTTGCGGGCGCTTTATAAATCCTGCTAAAGACCCGTCCGACGGCATACCGACCCGGCCTCGTTTTTAGCGATGCCGGGTTTTTTCATGTCCTTCATCGCCACGCCCCAGTCCATGCACTTTCCGGAGGCCCTGCCGCTGCAGGGCGGCGCCTCCATCCGCGACTACCACCTGGCCTACGAGACCTACGGCACGCTCAACGCCGACCGCTCGAACGCCGTGCTCATATGCCACGCGCTCAATGCCTCGCACCATGTCGCGGGCGTTTACGAGGGCCAGCCCAAGAGCGAGGGCTGGTGGAACAACATGATCGGCCCCGGCAAGCCCGTGGACACGGACCGCTTCTTCGTGATCGGCGTGAACAACCTGGGCTCGTGCTTCGGCTCTACGGGGCCCATGCACGTGAACCCCGACACGGGCCTGGTGTACGGTGCCGACTTCCCCGTGGTCACCGTCGAGGACTGGGTCAACGCCCAGGCGCGGTTGCTCGACCGCCTGGGCATCCAGAAGCTGGCCGCCGTCATGGGTGGCAGCCTGGGCGGCATGCAGGCCCTCTCCTGGACGCTGCAGCACCCCGAACGCATGCGCCATGCCGTGGTGGTGGCCAGTGCCCCCAACCTCACGGCCGAGAACATCGCGTTCAACGAGGTGGCGCGCCGCGCCATCGTGACCGACCCGGACTTCCACGGCGGCCACTTCTACAGAGAAGGCGTGGTTCCCAAGCGCGGCCTGCGCATTGCGCGCATGATCGGCCACATCACCTACCTGAGCGACGATGTGATGAACCAGAAGTTCGGCCGCCAGCTGCGCGAAGGCCTGGACTTGAAATACAGCACCCAGGATGTGGAGTTCCAGATCGAGAGCTATCTGCGCTACCAGGGCGACAAGTTCAGCGACTACTTCGATGCCAATACCTATTTGCTGATCACCCGTGCGCTCGACTACTTCGACCCGGCCAAGCCATTTGGCGGCGACCTGACCCAGGCGCTGGCCGGCGCCAAGGCGCGCTCCATGCTGGTGAGCTTCAGCACCGACTGGCGCTTCTCGCCAGCGCGCAGCCGCGAGATCGTCAAGGCCTTGCTCGACAACCGCCGCACCGTCAGCTACGCCGAGATCGACGCGCCCCATGGCCACGAT
>JASLFM010000570.1 GCA_030150585.1 Acidovorax sp. | reverse complement strand
GATGGTCAAGAACGCCGGCAGCCGCGGCGCCCGCGCGCTGCGCCGCCTGCGGGCGCCGCACCTGCTGTGCCTCACGGGCACGCCGCTCGAAAACCATCTGGGCGAGCTCTGGGCACAGTTCGATTTCCTGATGCCGGGCTTTCTTGGCGATGCGCGCGGCTTCGCCCAGCGCTGGCGCAAGCCCATCGAGGAGAACGGCGAGACCCTGCGCGCCCAGCTGCTCGCGCAGCGCGTGCGCCCCTTTATCCTGCGCCGCCGCAAGGAAGACGTGGCCGCCGAGCTGCCACCGCTCACCGAGGTGGTCCAGCGCGTGCCGCTGCAGGGCCGCCAGCGCGAACTCTACGAGGCTGTGCGTGCCAGCGCCGACAAGCAGGTGCGGCGCGTGCTCGAACGCCAGGACGTGGGCGGCGCGCAAATCGCCATCCTCGACGCGCTGCTCAAGCTGCGCCAGGTGTGCTGCGACCCGCGCCTCGTCAAGGGCGCCAAGGTCCATCCCGGCACCGAGCGCGCCAAGCTCGAGCTGCTGGCCGGCATGCTGCCCTCCCTCGTGGCCGAGGGGCGCCGCGTGCTTGTGTTCTCGCAATTCACGGCCATGCTCCGGCTCACGGCCGAGCAGCTCGACGCGCTCGGCCTGCCCTACCTCGCGCTCACCGGACGCACGCCCGTGCGCGAGCGCGGCGCGGTGGTGCAGCGGTTCCAGAACGGCGAGGCGCCCCTGCTGCTCGTGAGCCTCAAGGCGGGCGGCACAGGCCTGAACCTCACGGCCGCCGATACCGTGGTCCACCTCGACCCCTGGTGGAACCCCGCCGTGCAGGCGCAGGCCACGGCGCGCGCGCACCGCATCGGGCAGGACCGGCCCGTGTTCGTCTACCAGCTCGTGGTGGAGGGCAGCATCGAGGAGCGCATGCTCGAGCTGCAGGCCCGCAAGCGCGCCCTGGCCCAGGGCGTGCTGGGCCACGACGCGGCGGGCGCCGTCAAGTTCAGCGAGGCCGAGCTGCGCGAGCTGCTCGCACCCTTGAGCGAGCCGCGCAACAACCCGCTGCACATCCCGGGCGTCGATACCCCGCGCTGGGGCGGCACGGGCGTTTTTGCCAGAATGCGGCCATGACCTCCACCCGATCCACGCGCTACTGGCTCATGAAGTCCGAGCCCGACGAATGCTCCATCGACGACGCCCTGGCCGCCCCCGGCGCCACCGTGCCCTGGACCGGCGTGCGCAACTACCAGGCGCGCAACTTCATGCGCGACGACATGCAGGTGGGCGACGGCGTGCTGTTCTACCACTCGAGCTGCCCCGAACCCGGCATTGCCGGCATCGCGCGCGTGGCCTCCGCCACGCGGCCGGACCCCACGCAGTTCGATCCCCAGTCGCCCTATTACGACCCGAAGTCTTCCACCGCCCAGCCGCGCTGGCTGCTGCTGGACGTGCAGGCGCTGCGCAAGACACGGCTGCTCCCTCTCGCAGAACTGAGGGCCGTGCCGGAACTGGCAGGCATGCGGATTTTGCAGCGGGGGAACCGGCTGTCCATCACACCGGTGGAAGAGACCGAGTGGCGGGCCATCGAGTCGCTCATGTCAACGCGGTCTGGCGATAGACCACCACCTTCAGCGCACGCTCCGCATCCACATCCCTGAACGCCGCCGGGTTCGGCACACGCTCCACGAACGCCAGGGAGGGCACCAACTCCCGCATCGGGTCCTGCAGGAACGCCATGCCCAGCTCGGGCGCATTCAGGCACAGCAGGGCATGGCCGCCGGGTGCCAGCAGGTCCGGCAGGCGGCGCATGAGGCGGGCATAGTCCTTGGTAGCAACAAAGCTGCCCTTCTGGTAGCTGGGCGGGTCCGCGATCACCAGGTCGTAAGGACCGCCGCGCGTGATCTTGCCCCACGACGAAAAGATGTCGTGCGCCAGGAAGCTGGCGCCGGCCCCCAGGCCATTGAGCCGGTGGTTCTGCTGCCCCGTGGCGATGGCGCCGCGGCCCATGTCCACGTTGACCACCTGGCCCGCCCCGCCCTGCAGCGCGGCAACCGAAAAGGCGCAGGTGTAGGCGAACAGGTTGAGCACCTTGGGGCGGAGCCCCTGCGCAGCCCTTTGCGCGATGTGCTCGCGCACCCAGCGCCGCCCTTCGGCCATGTCGAGAAACAGGCCGTGGTTCTGCCCCTTGAGCACGTGCACGTGGAAGCGCGCGCCGTTTTCGCTGACCACGTGCGGCTCGGGCACACTGCCCGCCATCAGGCGCGTCTCGCTGCTGCGGCCCTCCACACGGATGGAGTGGTGCCGGCATTGGTAGACCCAGTTCAACGGCTGGCCCGGGGCGGCCTCGGCCCAGCGCGATTCCAAGGCGGCACCGATGGCGGCCAGTGCCTCGTCGCTGGCAGGTTCGAAGCTCGTGAGCACGAAGACCGGCGGGTAGGCATCGAGCGTCCATTGCTCGCACCCCGGGTACAACCCGCCCCGGCCGTGGAAGATGCGGCAGGCATCGGTGGGCGGGGGCATGGTAGCGATGGCGTCGAGCAGGGCTTGCATGGGATGGAGTATTTTTGGCCTCCAGCGCCTTTCCATTCTGCGCTGGCAGCTATCAATTATGAAGCATGCCCCGGCCTACAATCCCGCCTATTCACCCCAAGGAAACCGCATGGAATGGAACCGTCTCCTGTCCACCAAGAAATTCAAGATAGAGGATGGGGCTATTTCCGCATACCGGTCGTCCAACCAGCAGAGCAATCAGACCCGCAGCGAATACCAGCAGGACCATGACCGGGTCGTGTTCTCCCGGGCCTTCCGCCGCCTGGGCCGCAAGACCCAGGTGCACCCGCTGGCGCAGAACGACCACATCCATAACCGCCTGACGCACAGTGTCGAGGTGGCCGCCGTGGGCCGCAGCATCGGCATCAAGGTCGGCGAGGCGCTGAAGGCGCGCGGCACGCTGCCCGAGCCGTTCACGCCCTACGACATCGGCGCCATCGTCCAGGTGGCGTGCCTGGCGCACGACATCGGCAACCCGCCGTTCGGCCACACGGGCGAGGACGCGCTGCGCGAGTGGTTCCAGCGCCCCGGGAACCAGCGCTACCTGGAGGGCCTGGCGCCCGCCGAAGCCAAGGACCTGCAGACCTATGAGGGCAACGCGCATGCCCTGCGCATCGTATGCACGACCGAGATGTACGCCGGCATGGGCGGAATGCGCCTGAGCTGCGCCAGCATCGGCGCCCTGCTGAAATACCCCTGGACGTCGGAAAAATCCGGCCCCAAGGGCAAGTTCAACGTCTACCAGTCCGAACTGCCCTACTTCCAGGCCGTGGCGCATGAGCTGGGCCTGCAGGAGCTGGAGCCGCACAGCCGCTGGGCAAGGCACCCGCTGTCGTACCTGATGGAGGCGGCCGACGACATCTGCTACTCGGTGCTGGACCTGGAGGACGCGGTGGAAATGGGCATCATCTCGGCGGGCGAGTTCGAGGAACAATTCCAGGAATTTCACCTGAGCCCGCACGTCACCGACCCCAGGCAGCGCTGCGCGACGCTGCGCAGCAAATTCATCGGAGACTGCGTGGACCACGCGAGTAGCGAGTTCATGAAGCACTACGACGCGATCATGGCAGGCGCATACGGGCACCCGGACTTCTTCCAGGACGCCAGCGTCCGCTGCACCGCATCGCTGCAAGCCTCCAAAGCACTGGCCCGCGAACGCATCTACACCCACCCCGGCAAGATCAAGCAGGAAATAGGCGCCTATCCCTGCCTGCACCATCTGCTGGACTTGTTCATTCCCGCGGTCGACGGCCTTTACCGCCAGCAAGACTTGAGCGAGCGGCAGAAAAGAATCCTGAAGCTGCTGGACAGGCTGCCCCGCACGGACGGCGGCAAGTACCGCTCCTTTCTCGAAGTACTGGACTTCATTGGCGGCATGACCGACAACTACGCGCTGGCGCTGGCGCGGGACACGTCAGGGTTCTGACGTCCCCGCGCGCCATGGGCTGCCTCAGTCGACCGACGCTCCGGACTGCTTCACCGCCTTGCCCCACTCCACGATCTCGCTGGCGACGAACTGGTCCATCTCCTGCGGCGTGGTGGGCGTGGGCTCGGAGCCGCGGTCGCGGATGAACTTCTGCATGTCCGCGCTGCGCAGAATGCCCACCGCCTCGCGGTTGAGCGTGTCGATGATGGCCTGCGGGGTGCCCTTGGGCGCCATCAGACCCAGCCAGCCCACGGCCTCGAAGCCCTTGAACTCGGGCAGGCCCGATTCGGCGATGGTGGGCACGTCGGGCAATTGGGACGAGCGCGTGCTGGAAGTGACGCCCAGCGGAACGGCCCTGCCGGCCTGGATGTTGGCCAGCCCGGCTGTCACCGAATCCACCATCAGCGGCACTTGCCCACCGATGAAGTCGGCCTGCGCCGGGCCACTGCCCTTGTAGGGAATGTGCTCGATCTCGATCTTCGCGCGGGCCTTGACCATCTCGGCGCTCAGATGCTGTGTGCCGCCGATGCCCGCGCTCGCATAGCTCAGCTTGCCGGGCTCGGCGCGGGCCTTGCCCACCAGGTCGCGCATGGACTTGATGCCGCTGCCCGGATGCGCCAGGAACACCAGCGGCACCTTGGCGATGAGCGTGATGCCCTGCAGGTCCTTGCGCGGGTCGAAGTTGACCTTGCGGTACAGCGTCTGGTTCACCGCCATGGCACTGCCTGCCACCAGCAGCGTGTAGCCGTCGGGCTTGGCCCGCACCACCTGCTCGGAGCCGATGTTGCTGCCCGCGCCCGCCTTGTTGTCCACCACGATGGCCTGGCCCAGGCGGGGGCCGAGCCGTTCCGCCAGCGCGCGGGCGAAGATGTCAGTGGCCTGGCCGGGCGGGAACGGTACGACGAGCGTGATGGGCTTCTCGGGCCAGGCCGCGAGCGCGGCGCCCGAGAGGACGCACGCGGTCACGGCGAAGCCGATTTTCTTGAACATGGTGTGAGTCTCCTTGCGGTTTTCAGCGAAAAAGCCGTGCAGCCCTTTCAATGCGGGCGCAGAGGGCTATGAAGTTGATAGTATGGACCACGTTGCGGCCCGGCCAGGACACACGGATGGGCGCTTTCGCTGCGGCCATCAAGCCAGCCGCCCGATGCGCTGTGCCGCCAGCGCCAGGTGCGACTGCAGCGCCGCCATGCACGGCGCGAAGCCCCGGCTCAGGGGCTGCCCGTCCAGGCGTTGCATGAACTGCTGCGCCAGTGCCAAGGCCTGCCGCCAGGTGGCCGCGGGTACCAGATCGCCAATGGCGGGGTCCAGCGGCCGCTCGGGGAGGTCGCCGCCGGCCGTGGGCGCAAACACCATGGGAGTCATGTCATAGGCCGGCGCCAGCGCATAGGGCGGCCCGTGCTCCGGCCCCGCCAGGAAAGAAAGATTGCCGCTGTGCATGTCGGTGTTGCCGATCAACGTGCCGAAGGCCCAGAGCAGGCAGGCCCCCTCGAACGCCTCGGGCGCAATAGCCCGTGCGCGGACCAGGGCGTGCGCCGCTTCAGGCCAGCGCCCCGCGCTGCCGCCAAACTCCGCATCCAGTGCCGCGAGCGAGTGCAAGGCATGGCGGCCCAGGGCGCCCACGCGGTCGAAGCGCTGCACTTCCAGAAAGCGCTGCGCGCCCTGGTCGATGACGGCTGTGCGCGCGGCGGCCACGCCACCACCGGCCAGCACCTGCAGCGCCACATGCTCGGCCAGCAGCAGGTCGCGCCAGCGTTCGCTCACGGGACCGGGCATGGCAGCCGAGAATTTGACGATCACATGCGCAGCGGCGCCCTCCACCTCCGCATAGGCGGTGAATTTGGGCTGCTCCCCCGCAGCGGACGAGCCGTGCAGATCGCCCCGCGCCGCAGCGGCGGCCCGTTCCGCGTAGGCCTGTGGCTTGTCGGCCACGGCGATGGGCACGGGCGGCGGCGCATGCACGAACTGCTCGCGAGCGGCGGCGCCCAGAAGCAGGTTGCCCGGCAGGTCGTCTCCCTGGAGCAGCAACGCGCGCACCACGTGCGTGTCGCTCCAGTCGCCCAGGCGCTCCGGCAGCCCCAGCCGCGCGCCGTGGCGCTGGTTGTAGGCGCGGCCCAGGTAGCCCTGCGGGCGCATGTCGTAAATCCACCAGGGCAGCCCCTCGCTGTGGAGCCGCTCGCCATCGGCCCGCAGCAGCACGAAGCCCTGGGCGCAGACGGGCACCAGCGCGCCCAACTCCTGCAACTGCCCCTGCGCAGTGACCCGGTATACCGGCGCCTGCAGCGTGGCACGGGAGGCATCGCGCAGTGCATATTGAATAGATCGGGCAGCACCGATGCGCACCACCTCATCCCCCAGCACCGCCAGCGCACGTGACACCGTGGGCTGGCTGGTACCCAACGCGGCCGCAAGCGATTTGGCGGTTTGCACGCCACTGCGCAGCAGCATGCGGATGCGCTCGGCATGGGATTGAATGGAATTCTGCATAGATATTTGAATATATACCACGAAGGTATATTGCAAGTATCTGGGGGCGTCCGGCGCACCGCATTCATGGCATGGCCAGCGGCTGCCTGCGCCGCGGCGGTGAACGGCTGTTCAACCTTCCCCAAAAAACAAGGCGCTGTTCGCGTTAAGTATTGATGAGTTGTCGACCAAGGGCCGATGCGATGAACTGCGCAGGCGAAATCCCGTCTTTGAACCATGTCAGGAGCCGCTGCCAGGCCAAATAGTTGGGCAGGTACTTGGTGGCTACGCCACGCAACTCGCAATTCAGCCAGCCCTTGAGGCGTGAGTGATAGCCGTTGACAGTCTGGACGTGGAATGAGGGATTCTGTGGTGAGCCATGCTTGGACGCGCTGAACATCTTCAGCGTGACGCCCAGTTCGCGCGGCAGCGCGTAATAGGCCGAGTTACCGACGGAACACACTACGGGGTCAGGACGCACCAGCGGTCGGAGCGTGGCCACCAGTTCTTTGCCGTTCATGGCAGGCATAACCCGGTCAGCTGTGTGCTGCTGGCCACGGGCCCGGGCTACGAGGACGGGAACCTGCTCCTTGGAGAGTCCCCGCTTTGATGCTTTGCCCCCGCGCTTGCGGGCTTCGCGCGGTAGATTCCGCTCGCCTTTGCGGGAGTGCAAAAAGTAGGTCTCGTCCACCTCCAATAAGCCCTCCAGAGCCTTGGGCTGCTGCGGCACGACGGCAGTAAGGAAGCGATGGCGCCACCGGAAGGCGGTGGAGACCGCCACACCGGTGTCGGCAGCGGTATCGCGAACCGTCATTCCAGATGCCATGCAGGCGGCATTAGCGGCCAGCCGTTCCTTGCGACGCAGGCGAGCCAAGGGCGTATTCGTTGTGACGCCGGATGTGCGGCTGCAATCGCGGCAGAGATACCGCTGCAACCCATGAGCCCGGCCGTTTTTGACGACCGAGAGACTGCCGCAGTGGCGGCAGCATACGAGGCCGCGAGCCTCGTCCAGCGCACGGAAGGACTCCAGGGCCGCTTGTCGTTGTTCAATGGCCTGAGCCAACTCTTTGAGCTGGTCAAGGGTCATGTTTCCTATCTTGCCTAGAACGCGCTGGAAGTGGTCGAGTCGCATCACTGCCTCCCTTGCTGGACAACAGTATGGACGAAATCAATACGTAACGCGAACAGCGCCAAAAACAAAGGCAGCCCCGGGCTGCCTTCGGTGGGGTGTGCAAGCCGGCCGGCTTACTTCTTCTGCGGCGGCACGTCCGTGCAGGAGCCGTGCGCGATCTCCGCCGCCATGCCGATGCTCTCGCCCAGCGTGGGATGCGGGTGGATGGTCTTGCCGATG
>JASLFM010000321.1 GCA_030150585.1 Acidovorax sp. | reverse complement strand
TCGCGCTGGCCGCCCAGATCGCCACCGGCCCGGACCAGGCCATGGCCCTGATCAAGGACCTGTGCCGCCAGGCGCCGCGCAATACCCTGGAAGAGCAGCTGGAGCGGGAAGCGCAATACATGGTGCGCTCGCAAGAGACCGAGGAATCCCGTGAAGGCATCGGCGCCTTCCTCGAAAAGCGTGCCGCGGATTTCACCAAGCTGCGAACCCAGGCCTGACACAAGACAACCCCGATTTTCCAAGGAGACAACGCACATGGCCCAGGCCGAAAACCAACCGGACATCGACTTCCCGCTGGAGGGTGTGCGCGTGCTTGACCTCTCGCGCGTGTTTGCCGGGCCGCTGTGCGGCCAGGTGCTGGCCGACTTCGGTGCCGAGGTCATCAAAGTGGAGCACCCTGGCCGCGGCGACGACACGCGCGACTGGGGCATCCGCATCGGCAAGACCGAGACCACTTACTACAACGGCATGAACCGCAACAAGCGGTCCATCACGCTGGATCTGCAAACGCCCGAGGGCGTGAAGATCATCCACGAACTGCTGCCTCGGTTCGACGTGCTCATCCACAACTTCAAGACGGGCGGCGCCGAAAAGCTGGGCCTGGGCTACGAGCAGCTCAAGGCTCTCAAGCCCGACCTGATCTACTGCGCCGTGGCCGGCTACGACACCAGCGGCCCCGAGGCCAGGCGCCCCGGCTACGACCTGGTGATCCAGGGCGAGGCCGGCCTGATGGCACTCAACGGCGAGGCCGGCACGCCGCCGCTGAAGTTCGGCGTGGCCGTGGTGGACCTGATGACCGGCATGTACGCGGCCCAGGCCATTCTGGCGGCGCTGTTCAGGCGCAGCAAAACCGGCAAGGGCCGGTTGATCGAGATGGCGCTGTACGATTGCGGCCTCACGGTCACGGGCTACTACGGGCTCGATGCGCTGCAGCTGGGCCGCGATCCCGAGCGCTACGGCAACGCCCACCCGTCCATCGTGCCGTACGGCATGTACGAGGCCGCCGACGGCCCGCTGATCATTGCCGTGGGCAACAACGCCCAGTTCGACAAGTTCTGCCGCCTGTGCATAGAGCGCCCCGACATCGCCGAGGACGAGCGTTTCGCCACCAATGTGAACCGCGCCAAGCACCGGCTGGAGCTGTCGCCCATGCTCAAGGAACTGATCCGCTCCTTCCCGCGCGATGTGCTGCTGGAGCGCCTTACGGCGGCCGGCATCCCGTGCGGCAAGGTGGCGGGCCTGCACGAGGCCCTGACCAGCGAGCGCACGCGGCGCGGCCGCCTGGTGCAGGACATGCCCCACCCCGTGGTCGGCACCACGCCGGTGTTCGCTCCGCCCTACCGCCTGGACGGCCAGCGCCTGCCCATCCGCAACGCGCCGCCCACGCTGGGCGAGGGCACGCGCGAGGTGCTGCAGCGGCTGCTGCGGCTGCCCGACGAGGAACTGCAGGCGCTCCAGGCCAAGGGGGTGCTCACCCTGCCGGAGACGCCCACCGCCTGAGCCATCACCAACACGAACCGCGACACCGATCGCGCCGCTACTGGAGCGCATCCAGCAGAAGGGCTTTATCCCTGTGGGCAGCGGCTCCGAGGAGTTCGGTGACCAGTTCAGAAAAGACGCTCCGGTCTGGGAGCGCATGGTCAAGCTGTCCGGCGCCAAGCTCGATTGACGCCGCCGCATCACTTCGTTTTTGATTATTTGGAAAAGTCCAACATGAACTCCCGACACAGCCATTCCCTGGTGCGATTCACCCGCCGTGCTGTTCTGTTCCTGGCCGCGGCTCCGCTGCTCGCCGGCACTGCAGCCGCACAACAGGCAGCCTGGCCCGACAAGATGATCAAGCTCGTCGTGCCGTTCCCGGCCGGAGGCCCCACCGACACGGCCTCGCGCATCGTGGGACAGAGATTGGCCGAACGCCTCAAGCAGCCCGTCGTGGTGGACAACCGCGCGGGCGCCTCGGGCTCGATTGCAGCGTCGCAGGTGGCCAAGAGCCCGGCCGATGGCTACACGCTGATGATGCTGGCCACGCCCACGCTGCTGGCTCCCCACCTCTACAAGAGGGCCGGCTACGACACGGTGAATGACTTCGTGCCTGTTGCCACCGTGTACGACCTGCCCATCGTGGTGGTGGTCAATCCCGCGCAATTGCCCGATGTGACCGATCTGCAGAAGCTCATCCAGTATGCGAAGGCGCAGAAGGCGCCGCTGAACTACACGAGTTCGGGTGCGGGCAGCTTTGGTCACCTGAGCATGGAGCTGCTCAAGCAGATGGCTGGCTTCGACATGCAGCATGTGCCCTACAAGGGCGGCGTGCCTGCCATCACCGACACCATCGGGGGGCAGGTGCCCGTCATGTACGCCGACCTGGTGGCAGCGCTGCCGCACATCCACGCCGGCAAGCTGCGCGCCATTGCCGTGGGCTCGCCCCAGCGCGTGAGCGTGCTGCCTGACGTGAAGACCATCGCGGAGCAGGGCATCAAGGGCTACGACGCCGTGTCCTGGGGCGGCTTGCTGGCGCCCAAGGGAACGCCCAAGGCCGTGGTCGACCGCATTGCCGGTGAGGTGCGCCATATCCTGGCCGACAAGGAGATCCAGGACAAGCTGCTGGGCGCAGGCGCCATTGCCCGCTTCCAGGACCCGGCCCAGATGGGTCAGCGCATCCAGAACGACTACCAGCGCTGGGGCCAGGTCATCCGCGACAAGGGCATCTCCCAGGAGTAAGGCGCACATGAAGACCCGCATCACCGAACTTTTCGGCATCCAGCACCCCATCATCCAGGGGGGCATGCACCACGTGGGCTACGCCGAGCTGGCCTCGGCCGTCTCCAACGCGGGCGGGCTGGGCATCATCACGGGCCTGACGCAAAAGACGCCCGAGCTGCTCGCGCGCGAGATCGCGCGCTGCCGCGCCATGACCGACAAGCCTTTCGGCGTGAACCTCACGTTCCTGCCCGCGGTCAACCCGCCCGACTATCCGGGCTATGTGAAGGCCATCATCGAGGGCGGCGTGAAGATCGTCGAGACGGCCGGCAACAACCCGCAGATGTGGCTGCCCGCGCTGAAGGAGGCCGGCATCAAGATCATCCACAAATGCACCTCGGTGCGCCACGCGCTCAAGGCCGAGGCCATCGGCTGCGATGCCGTCAGCGTGGACGGCTTCGAATGCGGCGGCCACCCTGGCGAGGACGATATTCCCAACTTCATCCTGCTGCCGCGTGCGGCGGAAGAACTCAAGATCCCCTTCGTCGCCTCGGGCGGCATGGCCGATGGCCGATCGCTGGTGGCCGCGCTGGCGCTGGGTGCCGAGGGCATCAACATGGGAACGCGCTTCATCGCCACGCAAGAGGCGCCCGTGCACGAGAAGGTAAAACAGGCCATCGTGGCGGCGAGCGAGCTCGACACGCGCCTCATCATGCGCCCGCTGCGCAACACCGAGCGCGTGCTGATCAACAGCGCCACCGAGCGCGTCCTGGACAAGGAGCGCGAGCTGGGCGCCGCCATCACCTTCGCGGACATCGCGCCCGAGGTGGCTGGCGTCTACCCGCGCATCATGCAGCACGGCGACATGGAGGCCGGTGTCTGGTCCTGCGGCATGGTTGCGGGCCTGATCAACGACGTACCCTCCGTGCAGCAGCTCATCGACTCCATCATGGCCCAGGCCCACGCGCTCATTGCCGAGCGCCTGGCGGGCTTGCTCCGTTAACCATTGGCAGAAAGAGACCCCTATGAAAATCCTCGTCCCCGTCAAGCGCGTGGTGGACTACAACGTGAAGGTCCGCGTGAAGTCGGACAACACGGGCGTGGACATCGCGAACGTGAAGATGAGCATGAACCCGTTTGACGAAATCGCCGTCGAAGAGGCCGTGCGCCTGAAGGAAAAAGGC
>JASLFM010000195.1 GCA_030150585.1 Acidovorax sp. | reverse complement strand
CGCATCTGGACGGCCGAGACCGACATGACCAGCGCCATCGCCGAGGGCATTGCCGGCGACAAGGACCTGACCAAGACGCTGCTGAAGGCCGTGGGCGTACCGGTGCCCGAAGGCGAAGAGGTCAAGACCGCTGCGGCCGCGTGGCGCGCCGCGCAGGACATAGGCCTGCCGGTCGTCATCAAGCCCAGCGACGGCAACCACGGCCGCGGTGTCACGCTGGACATCCAGACCGAAGCCCTCGGCGTCGGCCAGCTTGAAGGCGGCCTCGCAGTCGGCCTGGTTGGAGATGTCCAGCGTGACGCCGCGGCCGTGGTTGCCGTCGCTGGGCTTGATGACGACCGGCAGGCCGATATCCTGCGCGGCGCGCCAGGCGGCCGCGGCGGTCTTGACTTCCTCGCCCTCGGGCACCGGCACGCCCACGGCCTTCAGCAGCGTCTTGGTCAGGTCCTTGTCGCCGGCGATGCCTTCGGCGATGGCGCTGGTCATGTCAGTCTCGGCCGTCCAGATGCGGCGCTGGCGCTGGCCGTGGCCCAGTTGCACCAGGTTGCCATCGTTCAGGCGGATGTGCGGGATGCGGCGGTCCGTCGCGGCGGCCACGATGGCGGCGGTGGAGGGCCCCAGGTAGCAGTCGTCCAGCTTGTCGCGCACGCGGGCCACGGCAGCGGGCACGTCGAATGCCACGTCGTTGATCATGGCCATGATCAATGCATGACCCTCAGCCAACGCCGCCCTGGCCACCTGTTCGTCGCGCGCCCGGAACACCATGCGGTACACGCCGCGTTGCGACGTCGAGCGCGTCTGCCCGAAGCCGGTGGGCATGCCCGCCAGGTTCAGCAGCTCGATGACGATGTGCTCCAGCACGTGGCCGCACCAGGTGCCTTCGCGCAGCCGCTCCAGGAACCCGCCGCGCTCGCCGACACCGCAGTGGTGCTCGACGAGGTTGGGCAATGCGGCCGTCAGGCGGTCGTTGAAGCCCGGCAGCTGGTGGCTGGGGAAGTCCTCCAGCTCGCCCAGGTCCAGCCAGACTTCCAGCACCGGCCGGTAGGTCCACATGTTGGGCCCGCGCAGGTAATTGATGCGCAGCAGGCGGATGTCTTCTTTCTTGCTCATGAGATAGGGGGTTGGCGCCGGGAAGCGCGAGAGATTGTGCGCTCAGTCATAGCGGAGAATGACCCGCAGCCTGTCGACTCAACAACAAAATGCAAGACCTAGCTCCCGTCGAAGTGCCCCACCCGCAAATGGCGGCGTTGCAAGCACAGCTGCTGGCTGGCGAGAACGTGGTGGCCACGCTGGAGGTTGACCTGGATGCAAAAGGTCACTTCTCCCGGGGGCTGATCGCGTTGACGAATGCACGCCTGCTGGCGTGGGAGCCGTCCGGCGGCGCGTGGAAGACCTTCGAGCTGGCGCCGGGCCAGGCCTTGCGCTTCGGCGACCACGGCGGCCTGGCGTTGATGGAGCTGGTGGACGCCGACCGGCGCCTGGCGCGCTGGCGCTTCACGCTGGCCTGCAATGCCGCGGCCACGCGTTTCGCCGAGGCCTTCGAGCGCGAGGTGCAGCGCCTGTCCGGCATCACGCCGGTCATCGAGGAAGACGCGGGCGAGGAGTCCGCCTTCGACCACGGCGAGCCCACCACGCCGCCCAGCACCTGGGTGCTGCTGCGGCTGTGGCGCTTCGCGCGGCCGTACCAGGGTCAGTTGTTGCTCGGCTTCACGCTGATGATGGGCGCGACCGGCGCCACGCTGGTGTCGCCCTACCTGACCATGCCGCTGATGGACAAGGTGCTGATCCCGTTCCAGAACGGCCAGTCCATCGACCCGCACTTCGTCACCCTGCTGCTGGCCGGCCTGCTGGGCGCGGCGCTGTTCTCGTGGGCGCTGGGCTGGGCCAAGACGTATTTGTTGGCGTTGGTGTCCGAACGTATCGCCGCCGACCTGCGCACCGCCACCTTCGAGCACCTGCTGGGGCTGTCGCTGGAGTACTTCGGCAACAAGCGCACCGGCGACCTGATGTCGCGCATCGGCTCCGAGACCGACCGCATCAGCGTGTTCCTGAGCCTGCACGCGCTGGACTTCATCACCGACGTGCTGATGTTGGGCATGACGGCCGTCATCCTGTTCAGCATCCACCCGGGCCTGGCACTGGCGACGCTCGTGCCGCTGCCGTTCATCGCCTGGCTGATCCACATGGTGCGCGACAAGCTGCGCACCGGCTTCGAGAAGATCGACCGCGTGTGGGGCGAGATCACCAACGTGCTGGCCGACACCATCCCCGGCATCCGCGTGGTCAAGGCGTTCGCGCAGGAAAAGCGCGAGGCCTTGCGCTTCAAGGAAGCCAACCAGAAGAACCTGCAGGTCAACGACCGGCTCAACAAGACCTGGAGCCTGTTCACGCCCAGCGTGGCGCTGCTGACCGAGATGGGCCTGCTGGTGGTGTGGGGCGTGGGCATCTGGCTGATCGCGCACCAGAGCATCACGGTCGGTACGCTGACCGCGTTCCTGGCCTACATCGGCCGCTTCTACGGCCGGCTGGACTCGATGAGCCGCATCGTCTCGGTCACGCAGAAGGCCGCGGCCGGCGCCAAGCGCATCTTCGACATCCTCGACCACGTGTCCAACGTGCCGGACCCGGTCAACCCGCAGCCGTTCACCGACGTGACGGGCGCGATCTCGATGCAGGGCGTCAACTTCCGCTACGGCTCGCGCTCGGTCATCCGCAGCCTGAACCTGGACATCCGCCCCGGCGAGATGGTGGGCTTGGTGGGCCACAGCGGCTCGGGCAAGAGCACGCTGGTGAACCTGATCTGCCGCTTCTACGACGTGACCGAGGGCGCCATCAAGGTCGACGGCGTGGACTTGCGCCGCATCAAGGTGACCGACTACCGCCGCCACATCGGCCTGGTGCTGCAGGAGCCCTTCCTGTTCTTCGGCACCATCGCCGAGAACATCGCCTACGGCAAGCCCGATGCCTCGCGCGAGGAGATCGTGGCTGCCGCACGCGCCGCGCATGCGCACGAGTTCATCCTGCGCCTGCCGCACGGCTACGACTCGCTCGTGGGCGAGCGCGGCCAGGGCCTGTCGGGCGGGGAGCGCCAGCGCATCAGCATTGCGCGCGCGCTGCTCATCGATCCGCGCATCCTGATCCTCGACGAGGCCACCTCGGCCGTGGATACCGAAACCGAAAAGGAAATCCAGAAGGCGCTGGACAACCTTGTGCAGGGCCGTACCACCATCGCCATCGCCCACCGCCTGTCCACGCTGCGCAAGGCCGACCGGCTCGTGGTCATGGACCGCGGCGAGATCGTCGAGGTCGGGCCGCACGACGAGCTCATGGCCCAGCAGGGGGCGTATTGGCGCCTGTACGAAGCCCAGGCGCGCCGCGCCGAAGAGGACGCCCAGGCGGCCGGTGTGCTGCTGGACAGTGGCCTGCTGCATTCGGCCCATCCGGCAGGAGCGTGAACACCATGACCTTTACCGATATGCGCCTGGTGCGCAATTCCCAAGGCCGCCTGGAGCTGACGCTGGCCGATGGCTCAGTGCACGCTGGCGTGGTGCCTGTGCGTGCCTTTCCCATCGCCGCACCGGGCGAGGGGCTGTCGTTGGTCGGCGCGGACGGGCACGAGTTGTTGTGGGTGCCGCGCCTCGACGCGCTGCCCGCGCCGGCCCGCGCGCTGGTCGAGGAGGAGCTGGCCGTGCGGGAGTTTGTGCCCACTATCCAGAAAATCCTCAGTGTTTCGAGCTTCTCCACGCCCAGTACCTGGGATTTGGAGACCGACCGGGGCGCCGCGCGCCTGCAGCTCAAGGCGGAGGAGGATATCCGCCGCCTGGGCGGCCGCTCCCACCTGCTCATCGCAAGCGCCGACGGTGTGCAATTCCGGGTGCGCGACGTGGCGGGACTGGACCGGCATTCGCGCAAGCTGCTTGAGCGGTTCTT
Source organism: Acidovorax sp. (assembly GCA_030150585.1). Lineage (GTDB taxonomy): Bacteria > Pseudomonadota > Gammaproteobacteria > Burkholderiales > Burkholderiaceae_C > JASLFM01. The sequence continues at coordinate 999 of JASLFM010000195.1, read as the reverse complement.
GTAAGGCGATGGTAGGTGTAAACCCTTAATGTGAGGGTGAAGGCTCAAAAAAGCCTAAATTTCCCCCTCTTTTTGCCGTTATGCCTGTACGAGACGGGTGGTTTTCATCCGTCCGCATTGCGTAACCAAGGGCCACTGCCATGCAAATGCCACCTGTCGATCGATCGCCGCATTGGCGTCCTCAGGGCGCTGATTTGTATTCCACTGGCGCCTCGGGCGCGGTGCCCGTGCGCCCCATCAATCCGCCCAATCCCGTCGAGTCCACGGACCGCCTGGGAGAAGGGGCCATCGTGCGCGAGCCGGACAAGCCGTCCGCGCCCGACCAATCCAACCGCGATTGGACGGCCACCGAGGCGAAGAAGAAAGAGGCCGTGGAGGAACCGCCCGAGCCGCCCAAGGAGCCGCTGTCCAAGCAGCTGCTTGAATTCATCCAGTCGATGTGGCGCGCCAGCAGCATGGCCATCGACATGGCGGACAACGTCAACAAAACCACGTTGCAGGAGCGCATGGCGCAGCAAGTGCGCGACGAGCCGCTGACCTACTCCGATCCCAAGGTCAAGCGCACGGGCGGCCTGTAGGCTGCCTACCGCTCCGGCGGCTGGCTGGACTGATCGGCAGTTGCCGCCGCAGCACGGGCCCGTGCGCGCTCCGCTCGGTACTTGGCGGCAAAGGCCCGCACTTCCTCATAGGTCACGTAACCATCGTGGTCGGTATCGGCGTCGTCGAATGCGGCGGCCAGGCGCGGAAACAGCGCCACTTCCTGCCGGCTGAGCTTGCCGTCGCCATTGAAATCCAGCATCTTGAACTCGCGCTGCGCCTTGATCTCGCCCTGGCTCAAGGGTGCGGTCGCGGTGGAACTGTTCGGCTGGGCCTGCGCCCGGGCCGGAACCTGGCCACATGCCAGGGCTGCAGCCAGGGCCAGCGACCCCATGGGAATGGGGCGCCTCATGGTCGGGATGTAGGGAGGCATGTGGGCATGGTCCCATACGTGGGGGCACT
>JASLFM010000162.1 GCA_030150585.1 Acidovorax sp. | reverse complement strand
GTTCTGCCCATACGCCTTGTCGATCTGGTTCAGGCTCTGCGCGATGAGGAAGCTACGGATGCCGTAGCCCGCCATGAAGGCCAGCGCCGTCTCGAAGAAGTCCAGGCGCCCCAGCGCCGGAAACTCATCGAGCATCAGCAGCAGCTTGTGGCGGCGGGCTATGCCGTCGCTACCGTCCAGTGATTCGGTCAGGCGCCGGCCGATCTGGTTGAGGATCAGGCGGATGAGCGGCTTCGTGCGCGAGATGTCCGAAGGCGGCACCACCAGATACAGCGACACAGGATGCTCGGCGGAAATGATGTCGGCGATGCGCCAGTCGCAACGCGAGGTGACTTCCGCCACCGTGGGGTCGCGGTACAGACCGAGGAACGACATGGCGGTGCTCAACACGCCCGAGCGTTCGTTGTCGCTCTTGTTCAAGACCTCGCGTGCCGCCGATGCCACCACCGGATGCGGGCCATCGCCGAGGTACGGCGTGGTCATCATCCGGTGCAAGGTCAGCTCAAAGGGGCTGGCCGGGTCGCTGAGGAAGTTGGCGACGCCGCGCAACGTCTTGTCCTCGCCCGCATACAGCACGTGCAGGATGGCGCCCACCAGCAGCGCGTGAGAAGTCTTCTCCCAGTGGTTGCGCTTCTCCAGCGCGCCTTCGGGGTCAACCAGAATGTCCGCGATGTTCTGCACGTCGCGCACCTCATGCGCGCCGCGCCGCACCTCCAGCAGCGGGTTGTAGGCCGCCGACTTCGCATCGGTGGGGTTGAACAGCAGGCAGTGCGAAAAGCGCGAGCGCCAACCGGCGGTGATCTGCCAGTTCTCGCCCTTGATGTCGTGGATGACGGCGGATGCGGACCAGGAAAGCAGTGTTGGCACCACGAGGCCCACGCCCTTGCCTGAGCGTGTGGGCGCGAAGGCCAGCACGTGCTCCGGCCCTTCGTGCCGCAGGTACTGCTGTCGATGCAAACCCAGGAACACCCCGGCAGGCTGGTCGAGCTGTGCCTTGCGAATGTCCTCCGCGTTTGCCCACCGCGCCGTGCCGTAGGTCGTCACCAGCTTGGACTGGCGCGAGCGCCAGATCGACATGCCGATGGCGACCAGCACCGCAAAGAGCCCGCTGCCGCCCGCGATCGTACCGCCCACGTCGAATACGCGCGGCGCATAGGCGTCGAAGAAGAACCACCACTCGAACAATCGCCACGGGTGATAGACCGGCGTGCCGAGGAAATCGAACCACGGCGCGCCCAGGCGTAGCTGATAGCCCAGGGCAGAGGCCGTCCATTGCGTGGCGCTCCATACGCCAGCGATCACGATGCCGAACACCACGGCAATCTGACCGAACAGCACGTTCGTACCTTGCATTTACAGCTCCCTGCCTGTCGGCACCGTGATGTGCCGCAGGCATCAGGATCAGGGGCCAGTCCGGTGCCGGTCAAAGACCGTTATCGGCAGCAAGGTGCTGAAAAACTCATCAATTCAAACAAGGGAAAACACAGCAAAAACGCCGCAAGCGAAAGCGCATTGCGGCGTGTTTGGAAAAAAGCAGGCCGCGCGTGGCGCGCGCCAAACGCTCAGAACTTCGGCGGCTCCTTGGGCGGTGTGTACGGTGTGCCCTTGCCCATGAAACGCTTGTGCGTGGCCTCGGCCACCTTGTTGCACAGCGCATCACCCATCTTGGCGTGGTTGAGCCTGCATTGTTCGCGCAGGTCTTTGAGCCGTTCGGGGTTCGCCACCAGCGACTCCACCGTGTCCGTGGGCTCGGGCTTGCCGCAGCCGCCCAATGCCACGGAAACGACCACCGCACGGGGCACAAGCAGCATGAATTTGCGCATGGCGTAGCTCCGCTATTTCTCGTCATTGGCCGCATCGCCCAGGCCCGGCCCGTTCGATTGCAGCCGCTCGATGAAGCGCGCTAGCGCCTGCGAAGGCTCGGCATCGCGGCGCAGCAGATAGGTGGTCAGCATGGGCGGCTTGCCCGCCAGCGGGCGGCCCACGATGTTGGGTTCGCGGCTGGAGGCAATGTGCGCGGCGCCCGCCAAACCCAGCGCCAGCCCGGCCGACACCAGCGCCATCATCAAATCGAAAGTGGCCACATGCTGCGCGATCAGCGGCTCCTGGGCTTGTTGGCGCAAGATGCGGTCAACTTGGCGGGCGTGCCCTTCGCAGAATGCAGGGTCGCCCAGGGCCAGCGGGTAGCGCAGCACCTCTTCCAAGGGAATGCGCTTGTGGCTGAGCACGGGGTGGCGTGCCGGAACGGCCACCATCAGCTCATCCTCCCAAGCGGGCTCCACCAAGATGCCTTCGCCCGCGTCCTCGGCCATGGAGAAACCGGCGTCGTACAAGTCGTCATGCAGGCCTTTGATCTGCTGGGCCAGGGGCACGTCGAACAGGCGGATCTCGATTTCGGGGTCTTCTTCGCGGCAACGGGCCAGCAAGGCCGGCAGGCGCGAGGGGGTCATGCCGTCAGATAGCGCAATGCGCAACTGCCCCTGAAACCCGTTGGCCGCCGCCTTCACGCTCTCACGGGCCTGCTCCAGCGCCGCGAACACGCGCGGCACATGCTCCAGCAGCAGCCTGCCCGCCAGCGTCAGCCGCGTGCTCCGGCTGGTGCGCACGAACAACTGCATGCCCAGGCTTTCCTCCAGCTCGCGGATGGTGCGCGACAGCGGCGATTGCTCCATGTTCAGCCGCGCGGCGGCACGAGCGAAGTGCAGTTCCTCGGCAACTGCAAGGAAACAGCGAAGATGACGAAGATCCATATCGCTACCTCTTTCCAACATAACGGCTAATCGCTTCCTTCCTGTAGTACAGGTTTATCCGTC
>JASLFM010000045.1 GCA_030150585.1 Acidovorax sp. | reverse complement strand
CGTCATGGCCTCGACCTGGTCGTGGGTGACGAACAGGCTGGTGATGCCCAGCTCGCGGTGCAGCTTCTGGATCTCGATGCGCGTTTGCGCGCGCAGCTTGGCGTCGAGGTTGGAGAGCGGCTCGTCGAACAGGAACACCTGGGGCTGGCGCACGATGGCGCGGCCCATGGCCACGCGCTGGCGCTGGCCGCCCGAGAGCTGGCGCGGCTTGCGCTCCAGCAGGTGGCCCAGTTCCAGGATCTTGGCGGCCTTGTCCACGCGCGCCTTGATCTCGTCCTTGGACACCTTGGCGATCTTCAGGCCGTAGGCCATGTTGTCGAACACGCTCATGTGCGGGTAGAGCGCGTAGTTCTGGAACACCATGGCGATGTCGCGCTTGGCGGGCTCCAGGTTGTTGACCACGCGGTCGCCGATGGCGATGGTGCCGCCGGTGATTTCCTCCAGGCCGGCGACCATGCGCAGCAGCGTGGATTTGCCGCAGCCCGAGGGGCCGACGATGACGATGAACTCGCCGTCCCGGATGTCGGCGTTGACGCCGTGGATCACGGGCACGAGGTGCTTGCCGCTGCCGTAGTGCTTGACGACGTTGGTGAGGGTGAGGGATGCCATATTTGCTATTTAATCAATAGCTGCTGACGCTTTATGAGTAAGCGCTGCAGGTGTTTTTGATGCTTATTTCTCGGTGTCGACGAGACCCTTGACGAACCATTTCTGCATCAGGATCACCACGGCCGTGGGCGGCAGCATGGCGACGATGGCGGTGGCCATCACGATGTTCCAGTCCACGGCGGCCTCGCCGCCGGCCAGCATGCGCTTGATGCCGATCACCACCGGATACATGTCCTCGGAGGTGGTCATGAGCAGCGGCCACAGGTACTGGTTCCAGCCGTAGATGAACTGGATCACGAACAGCGCGGCGATCGAGGTGCGTGACAGCGGCACCAGCACGTCCTTGAAAAAGCGCATGGGGCCGGCGCCGTCGATGCGCGCGGCCTCCACCAGCTCGTCCGGCACCGTCAGGAAGAACTGGCGGAACAGGAAGGTGGCCGTGGCCGAGGCGATCAGCGGCAGCGTGAGGCCGGCGTAGCTGTTGAGCAGGCCGAGATCCGCCACCACCTTGTAGGTGGGCAGGATGCGCACTTCCACCGGCAGCATCAGCGTCACGAAGATGGCCCAGAAGCACAGCATCTTGAACGGAAAGCGAAAGTACACGATGGCGAACGCCGACAGCAGCGAGATGGCGATCTTGCCCACGGTGATGACCATGGCCACCACGAAGCTCACCCACATCATGTGCACCACGTTGGTGTTGGAGCCCAGCTTGCCCGAACCGAACAGCGCAGCCTGGTAGTTGTCCCACAGGTGCACGCCCGGCAGCAGCGGCATGGGCGACTGCACGATGGCGTCGGCCGTGTGGGTGGAGGCCACCAGCGCCAGGTACAGCGGGAAGGCGACGATGGCCACGCCGAGGATCAGCACGGCGTGCGAGAGGAAATTGAGCCAGGGATTGCGGTCAATCATGGTCAGTACTGCACTTTTTTCTCGACATAACGGAACTGCACCACGGTGAGGGCGATGACGATGAGCATCAGGATCACCGACTGCGCCGCCGAGCCGCCGAGGTCCAGAGCCTTGAAGCCGTCCTGGTACACCTTGTAGACCAGGATCGACGTGGACTGCCCCGGCCCGCCCTGCGTGGCCGCGTCGATGATGCCGAAGGTGTCGAAGAACGCATACACGATGTTGATCACCAGCAGGAAGAAGGTGGTGGGCGACAGCAGCGGCAGCTGGATGTTCCAGAAGCGCCGCCAGGCGCCCGCGCCGTCGATGGAGGCGGCCTCGATCAACGCCTTGGGAATCGACTGCAGGCCCGCGAGGAAGAACAGGAAGTTGTAGGAGATCTGCTTCCACACCGAGGCGATGACGATCAGCGTCATGGCCTGGTTGTCGTTCATCATGTGGTTCCAGCCGTAGCCCAGCTCACCCAGGTAGTAGGTCACCACGCCGATGGAGGGCGAGAACAGGAACACCCACAGCACGCCGGCGATCACCGGCGCCACGGCGTAGGGCACGATGAGCAGCGTCTTGTAGACCATGGCGAAGCGCACGATGCGGTCCGCGAAGATCGCCAGCACCAGCGACACCACGATGCCGATCCCCGCCACCAGCACCGAGAACACGGCCGTGCGCTGGAACGAGGCCAGGTAGGCCGGGTTGTCGATGAGCTGCCTGAAATTGTCCAGCCCCACCCATTCCCGGCTCATGCCGAACGCGTCCTCCACCTGGAACGATTGCAGGATGGCCTGGCCGGCAGGCAGGAAGAAGAAGATGCCGATGATGAGCAACTGCGGGGCGATCAGCACCCAGGGCAGCCACGCCGAGCGGAAAAGTACGCGTTTTTCCATGACGTTCACAAACAAAAAAACCGCCGGCGCAAGGCTGCACCGCCGGAAAAAGGAGGAGCGGCCCCCGGGCAGGGGCCGCTGACCGAAGCGGCGTTCATGGGAACGCCTCGTCCGTCGCGAAGGTCGTGGCTTAGTTCTTGTAGGAGCGCTCGAAGCGGGCCAGCAGCTCGTTGCCGCGCGTCACGATGGCGTCCAGGGCCTCCTTGGCGGACTTCTTGCCGGCCCACACCTGCTCGAGCTCTTCGTCCTCGATGGTGCGGATCTGCACGTAGTTGCCCAGGCGGATGCCGCGGGAGTTGTCGGTCACCTTGCGCACCATCTGGTTCACGGCCGTGTCGGTGCCGGGATGCTTGGCGTAGAAGCCGGACTTATCCGTCAGCTCATAGGCCCCCATGGTGATGGGCAGGTAGCCCGTGCGCTGGTGGCTCGCGGCCTGCACCTTGGTGTCGGACAGGAACTCGAAGAACTTGGCCACGCCCTTGTACTCGGCGGGCTTCTTGCCGGCCATCACCCACAGCGAGGCGCCACCGATCACGGTGTTCTGCGGCGCACCCTTCACGTCGGAGTAGTAGGGCAGGGGGGCCAGGCCGTAGGCGAACTTGGCGTTCTTGGCCACGTCGCCGTAAAAGCCCGACGAGGTCTGGATCATGGCGCATTCACCCGAGGTGAACGAGGCCTGGGCGGCCGAGCCACGGCCCTTGTAGACGAACTCGCCAGCCTTAGCGGCCTGCGCCAGGTTGTCGATGTGGCGCACGTGCAGCGGCGAGTTGATCTTCATGCGCGCCTTGTAGCCGTCGGCGGCCAGGCCGTTCTTGTGCGTGGCAAATTCCACGTTGTGCCAGGCCGAGAAGGATTCGAGCTGCGTCCAGCCCATCCACGCCAGGGTCATCGGGCAGCTGTGGCCGCTGGCCTTGAGCTTTTTGGCGGCCTCGAACACCTCGGGCCAGGTGGTGGGGGCCTTGTCGGCGTTCAGGCCGGCCTTCTTGAAGGCATCCTTGTTGTAGTAGAAGATGGTGGTGGAGCTGTTGAACGGGAAGCTCAGCATCTCGCCGTTGGGCGCGGTGTAGTACGCCGCCACGGCGGGGATGTAGGCACCGGGATTGAAGTCGGCGCCGGCGTCCTTCATCACCTTGCCCACGGGCACGGTGGCGCCCTTGGAGGCCATCATCGTGGCCGTGCCCACCTCGAACACCTGCAGGATGTGCGGCGCGTTGCCGGAGCGGAAGGCGGCAATTGCGGCGGTCATGCTCTCGTCATAAGCACCCTTGAAGGTGGGGATGATCTTGTATTCCTTCTGGCTTTCGTTGAATTGCTTGGCCAGGTCGTTGACCCACTCGTTGTTGACGGCCGTCATGGAATGCCACCACTGGATTTCGGTCTGTGCCTGTGCGGCCAGGCCGGTGGCGGCCACTGCGGCGGCCAGCGCCAAGTGCTTGATCTGCATGAATACTCCTCGTTGATAGACGATAGGCATGGATGCGGCGATGGTGGCCGCGTTCCATGACAGGCATGTGTCGTTTTCGCACACTGAAAAAACCGCAGCAACCGGGTAAACCCGTCGGCGGCGCAGCGGGGAATTGTGGCATCGATGTGATGTTTTGGTGACAAATTGCGTGAGATACATTCGCCTGTCGGGGCCATGCGCGCAATCGCATGGATGCCAGCAGGGATTTGTGCATTGCACAATCATGGTGAGCTACCCATCCACCTGCCTCGTCAGCCGAGGCCCTCACTTCTCTGTTTCCACGCCATGGCCAAGACCTCCCTGGATAAAAGCAAGATCAAGTTCCTGTTGCTCGAAGGCATACATGCCTCCGCCGCGGAGGTGCTGCGCTCCGCGGGCTACACGCAGATCGAGGCCCTGCCTGGCGCCCTGGAGGGGGAGGACCTGCGCCGCAAGATTGCCGACGCGCACTTCGTCGGCATCCGTTCGCGTACCCAGCTGACGGAAGACGTGTTCGCGCATGCCCACAAGCTTGTGGCCGTGGGGTGCTTCTGCATCGGCACCAACCAGGTGGACCTCAACGCCGCGCGCGAGCGCGGCATTGCGGTGTTCAATGCGCCGTATTCCAACACCCGCTCGGTGGCCGAACTCGTGCTGGCCGAGGCCATCCTGCTGCTGCGAGGCATCCCGGAGAAAAACGCGGTGGCGCACCGCGGCGGCTGGCTCAAGAGCGCCGACAACGCCTATGAGATCCGCGGCAAGACGCTGGGCATCGTGGGCTACGGCTCCATCGGCACGCAGCTCTCGGTGCTGGCCGAGGGGCTGGGCATGCAGGTCATCTTCCACGACGTGGTGAACAAGCTGCCGCTGGGCAACGCGCGGCAGGTGGCCTCGCTGAACGAACTGCTGGCCCAGAGCGACATCGTGAGCCTGCATGTGCCCGAGCTGCCGTCC
>JASLFM010000032.1 GCA_030150585.1 Acidovorax sp. | reverse complement strand
CCGATGAAGGCCACGTGCTGGGCGGGAACGTTGTCGTAGGTTTTGACTGCTGCGCTCATCGGCATCTCCACTTCGGGGATGCCGATTCTGGCAGATCAGACGATGCGGAAGTGCTCGGTGCCCGAAGACAGGTCCATGTTGCGCGCCCGCTGGCTGTGCAGCTTGATCTGCAGGCGCAGGTCGTTCACCGAGTCGGCGTTGCGCAGCGCATCCTCGTACATGACGGCGCCGCTTTCGTAAAGGTCGAACAGCGACTGGTCGAAGGTCTGCATGCCCAGCTCGCGGCTTTTCTTCATGATTTCCTTGATTTCCACCACGTCGCCCTTGGCGATCAGGTCCGAGATCAGTGGGGTGTTGAGCATCACCTCCAGCGCGGCCACACGGCCCTGGCCGCCTTCTTTGGGCAGCAGGCGCTGCGAGATCATGGCGCGCAGGTTCAGCGACAGGTCCATCAGCAGTTGCTCGCGGCGCTCTTCCGGGAAGAAGTTGACGATGCGGTCCAGCGCCTGGTTGGCACTGTTGGCGTGCAGCGTGGCCAGGCACAGGTGACCGGTCTCGGCGAAGGCCACGGCATGCTCCATGGTCTCGCGGTCACGGATTTCACCCATCAGGATCACGTCGGGCGCCTGGCGCAGCGTGTTCTTGAGCGCGGCCTCCCAGCTGTCGGTGTCCAGGCCCACCTCGCGCTGCGTGACCACGCAGTTCTTGTGCGGGTGCACGAATTCGATCGGATCCTCCACGGTGATGATGTGGCCGAACGAGTTCTCGTTGCGCCAGTCCACCATGGCTGCGAGCGTGGTGGACTTGCCCGAACCCGTGGCCCCCACCAGGATGCACAGGCCGCGCTTGGTCATCGCGACTTCCTTGAGCACCTGCGGCACGCCCAGGCCGTCGATGGTGGGCAGCGTGAGCGGAATCGTGCGCAGCACCATGCCCACGCGCCCCTGCTGGATGAAGGCGTTGACGCGAAAGCGCCCGATGCCCGCGGGCGAGATGGCGAAGTTGCACTCCTTGGTGCGCTCGAAGTCGGCCACCTGCCGGTCGCTCATAATCGAGCGCGCGAGCGTGAGCGTGTGCGTGGCCGTGAGCGGCTGAGGCGACACCTTGGTGACCTTGCCGTCCACCTTGATCGCGGGCGGAAACTCGGCCGTCAGGAACAGGTCGCTGCCGCCCCGGCTGACCATGAGCTTGAGCAGGTCGTTGATGAATTTACTGGCCTGATCGCGTTCCATCAGAGGTACTCCCGGGTAGCGGCATCTTCGTGCGCGTTATTTCTGGTTTTCGCTGAGGCGCGCGCTTACGACGCGCAGGCGCAGCGACAGCTTGCGGGCCAGCAGCGCCACCAGGCTGGCGGCGAGCTGCGGGTCCTTGGACATCATCTCGTCCATGGCTTCGGCCGAGAGGACCGCGATTTCGCAGTCGGTGAGCGTGGTGCAGGCCGAGAAGCGGATGCCGCTGTCGAGCAGCGACATCTCGCCCAGGATGTCCCCGGGGCGCGTCTCGGCCAGGCGCAGGTGCTCGCCCCAGGGCTGCACGCGGTCCACGGCGATGGTGCCGGTGAGCAGCACCACCATGAAGTTGCCGTACTCGTCCTGGCGGATTACATCGCGGCTTGCGGGGATCGAGGCGAACTCGAAGAAGCGCTCCATGCGCTCGACGGCGTCCTTGTCGAGGTGCGCCATGTACCGGTCCTTGGACCACAGCGCCTGCAGCAGCTTGCCGCCGCGGCTCGTGGGCAGGCGCTTGGCGCCCACCTCCACTGCGCGCGCCTCCCAGGGGACGAGCAGGGAGTCGTCCACGCCCTGGCCCGCGAAGGCGGTGGTGAAGAAGACCGAATCCCCGCTGTCTTCCGCGGGCTTGGGGCCTTGGGTCTTCAGGCGCAGAAGGCTCAGAATGCCTTTCATAGAGTGCTCCATCGGCGGCCTCTGCGGGCCGCAGTTTGTGTTCTGGGGGCTTGCGTCAGCCCGGGAAGTTGTCGGGGATCTTGGCCTTGCTGCGGGCCTCGGCAGGGCTGATGATGTTGCGCCGCACGAGGTCCGTCAGGTTCTGGTCCAGCGTCTGCATGCCGACGCTGTTGCTGGTCTGGATGGTGGAGTACATCTGCGCCACCTTGGCCTCGCGGATCAGGTTGCGGATGGCGCTGGTGCCCAGCATGATCTCGTGCGCGGCCACGCGGCCCGAGCCGTCCTTGAGCTTGCACAGCGTCTGCGAGATCACGGCCTGCAGGGATTCGGACAGCATCGCGCGCACCATCTCCTTTTCTTCGGCAGGGAACACGTCAATGATCCGGTCGATGGTCTTGGCCGCGCTGCTGGTGTGCAGCGTGCCGAACACCAGGTGGCCCGTTTCGGCGGCGGTCATGGCCAGGCGGATGGTCTCGAGGTCGCGCATTTCGCCCACGAGGATGGCGTCCGGGTCTTCGCGCAGCGCCGAGCGCAGCGCGGCCGAGAACGACAGCGTCATCGGGCCCACCTCGCGCTGGTTCACCAGGCACTTCTTCGATTCGTGCACGAATTCGATCGGGTCCTCGATGGTGAGGATGTGGCCGTACTCGCTTTCGTTGAGGTGGTTGATCATGCCCGCGAGCGTGGTGGACTTGCCCGAACCCGTGGGGCCCGTCACCAGCACCAGGCCGCGTGGCTTGAGCGCGAGGTCCGCGAAGATCTTGGGGGCGTTGAGCTGCTCCAGCGTGAGGATCTTGCTCGGAATGGTCCGGAACACGGCGGCTGCGCCGCGGTTCTGGTTGAAGGCGTTGACACGGAAGCGTGCCAGGCCCTCGATCTCGAACGAGAAGTCCACCTCCAGGAACTCTTCGTAGGTCTTGCGCTGCGCATCGCTCATGATGTCGTACACCATGGCGTGCACGGTCTTGTGGTCGAGCGCGTCGACGTTGAGCCGGCGCACGTCGCCGTGCACGCGGATCATCGGAGGGAGCCCGGCGGACAGGTGCAGGTCGGAGGCCTTGTTCTTGACGCTGAAAGCGAGCAGTTGGGTGATGTCCACTGGGTTCCCTCGATCGTTTGGTACGCTGAGAGGTGATTATGACCATGATCGGTAACAACATCCAAGAGATACGGGCCCGGCTCGCGCGGGCCTGCGCCGCGGCGGGCCGCGGCACGGGCGAGGTCGCGCTGCTGGCCGTCTCCAAGACCTTCGGCGCCGAGGCGGTGTACGCCGCGGCCCAGGCCGGGCAGCGGGCGTTCGGCGAGAACTACATCCAGGAAGCCGTGGACAAGATGGCCGCCGTGCGGGCCATGCCCCCGCTGCCCGCGCCCGCGCTGCAGTGGCATTGCATCGGCCCCATCCAGAGCAACAAGACACGGCTGGTGGCCGAGCATTTCGACTGGGCGCACACGGTGGACCGGCTCAAGATCGCGCAGCGCCTGTCGGACCAGCGCCCCGCGCACCTGCCGCCGCTCATGGTGTGCATCCAGGTCAACGTGGACGGCGGCGCCACCAAGTCGGGTGCAGCGCCCGACGAGGCCGTGGCGCTGGCCCAGGCCGTGGCGCAGCTGCCCCGGCTGCGGTTGCGCGGCGTGATGAGCATTCCCGACCCCGCGCCGGACTTTGAGGCCCAGTGCGCCGTGCACCGGCGCGCGCGCGCGGTTTTCGACGCCATCGCCGCCGCGGGCGGGCCGGGGCTGGAGGACTTCGACACGCTCTCGCTCGGCATGACGGGCGACCTCGAGGCGGCCGTGCACGCCGGCAGCACCCTGGTGCGCGTGGGCAGCGGCATCTTCGGCGCGCGCAGCTACGGCGCCGCCGCGGGCTGACCCCCGACCCCTGCGCCCTACCGCTTGGCCCGGGCGCCCGCGGCCGGCGTGCTGCCGCAGCTGGCGTCCAGCCAGCGGCCCGAGGACTCCACGACGGTCTTCTGCGTCTTGCCCTGGACCGTGCTCGTCGTCTCGGAGCGCATGGTGTAGCTCTCGCGGCCCGAGTAGGTCACGGTGCCCGCGCCCTCCGTGGGCGGGTTGGTGCAGCGGTAGGTGAACCGCACCGTGTCGCCCACGCGCGGCGAGGCCGTGGTCTGGCAGTTGCCCTCCTGCGTGTCCGGCACGTCGGAGCGCGCGGCCATTTCGGGCGTGATGCAGGTCTTCAGGCGCACGCCGTCCCCGCTGAACGACATGCCCTGCTGGGCCAGCATGGCCTCCATCTGCTTGCGCTGCGCGGGCGGCATGCGCTCCATCTGCTCGCGCATCTGGGCCATGGCGTTGCGCGTGGCCTGCTGGTCCTGCTGCACCTGGGTCTGCATCTCCCACAGGCCGGGGCGCATGGATTGCGCCGCGGCGGGCAGGGCGGCCATTCCGCAGAGCAGGGCGAGGGACAGAGGGGCTAGGCGCAGCATGGGAGATCCTCCGACGGCACCCGTGCCGCCCGTTGCGCGCATTGTGCGCCCGGCTCAGGCCGCGGCAAAGCGGCGGATGCAGTCCAGCGCCTGCTCCACGTCCTGCGGGCCCACGTCGAGGTGCGTGACCCAGCGCAGGCGCGTGGCACCGCCGTAGAGGCTGCTGGTCACGCGCACGCCGTGCTGCGCGAGCCAGGCCGTGAAGGCGGGCGCCACGTCGGGCTGCACGTCGCAGAACAGGATGTTGGTGTGCGCCGACACCACCGCGAGCTTGCCCGCGAGCGCGGGGTGGCTGCGCCCCGCTTCGGCCAGGCCCTGGGCGAGCGCGCGCAGCAGGGCGTGGTCGTCGGCCATGCGCCGCACGTGGTGCTGCAGCGCATGGTGGCCCGCAGCGGCCAGCAGGCCGGCCTGGCGCATGCCGCCGCCCAGGATCTTGCGCGTGCGCCGCGCCTGGCGGATGAAGGCCTGCGAGCCCAGCAGCAGCGAGCCCACGGGCGCGCCCAGCCCCTTGCTGAGGCAGACCGAGGCCGTGTCGAAGTGCGCG
>JASLFM010000017.1 GCA_030150585.1 Acidovorax sp. | reverse complement strand
GGGCAGGCCCGAGGCGTGGCTCAGCAACTGCCTGGGGGTGATGGCCCGATAGGCCGGCGACAGCATCGAGAACTGCGGCAGATATTCCACCACCGGCGTGTCGAGCCCGACCAGCTTGCGGTCCACCAGGATGGTGACCGCAAGGGCGCAGATCACTTTGCTCACCGAGCCAATGTTGAACCGCGTGTTCACGCTGGCCGGGCTGGCGCTGGCGTCGTCCAGCACGCCAAAGGCCTCTTGCCAGACTACATCGCCGCCCACCCGCAGCGCCAGGGACACCGCGCGGGTGCCACTGGCTTTCATCGCGTCGCGCACCGCCTGCCGCCCCCAGGACTTGGTGGCCGCGAAGCCCTCCGAGTCTCGACCAGAGCACCCCGGCAGCAGGGGCGCCAGCCCCGCGCAGCCCGTCCACGAGAGCCATTCGCGTCGCGTGGGGTGAGGCGTTGCCACGGGCCTATCGGTCAGAAGGCAGGGCGAAGACTGATGCGGCATGGGAACTCCTGACAAGGGGGGCACGGCACCGATCCTTCGGGGCCGTGAGGGCTAAAGCAGCGACAGTGCCGCTTGCCGTTCGCATCCCCTAGAGGGGGAGCCCCTACTTTTGAGCCACCCGCCCACCTGCCACGTCAGCCGCGCGTGCGAGCGGTTCTGCGGCGGCGCATACCCAGCAGCACCACCAGCCCCGATAGCCCGGCCAGACTCCACTCGGACAGAGTGGGAATGGCAGCGGGTGGCTGGGCAAAGGTGAACAAAACCGAGCCCGCAGAGCCAGCTGACAAGCTGTTCCCACCTGCGCCGGGACCGCTGGTGACGGTATTGAAGGTAATGCCCGGGCCATAGCTGCTGCCACCGCCACCACCGCCACCGCCACCCGCTACGGCGTTGTTACCCCCACCGCCGCCGCCGCCGCCATAGCCGCCGCCGCCGCCGCCGGTGTTATAGCCGCCTTGCCCGCCGCCGCCGACGCCGCCGGTGCCACCGAGAGTACCGCCTGTGCTATTGCCGCCGGTACCCGAGCCTGTGACATTCACACCGCCACCGCCGCCACCGCCGTCGGTGAGGGTGGCGTTGCTGCCGTTCGGGCTTCCCGTGCTCCCGCCCTTGCCGCCGGTACCGGCCGTGCCTATACCGCCTGCGCCCCCCGCGCCAGCAGCTGTGCCGCCGGAGCCGCCTGGTTCCAGCCCGTTACCTGCCGAGCCCGCATTGCCGTCACCGCCTCCAGCCCCGGCTCCACCGCCGCCGCCGTTGCCGCCACTGGTGTTGTAGCCGCCGCCACCACCACCACCCGCCACCACGAGCACGGACCCGGTGGTGGTGTCGATGATGCTGCTGCTACCGCCGCCGCCGCCGCCGTTGTTGTTGTTGTTGCCGCCGCCGCCGCCCACGGTCAGAAGCAGATTGTGCGTGGGCACCACCGTGATGGTGCCGTTGCCGCTGGCAGCGTTGCCACCCTTGCTGAATTTCCCGCCACCGCCGCCGCCGCCGCCGATGACCGTAACGTTCAGAGACGTTACGCCTGCTGGAACGGTGCAGCTGACAGACCCCGGGGCGGTGTAGGCCGTGCCAATGACGCAAGGGGCCGCAAGGGCGGTCGCTCCCAAGGTGCTGGCGCACAGGGCTAGCAGAGTATGGCGCAGGGCGTGGGGTGGTCGTCTAGAGGACATGGGGAGCATTTCCGCGCTGGCAGGCGTAAGTTGGAACAAGATGTGTGCGAGTGTATCTATTGATGCCGGAGAGGCGATAGTTATCGTTATCACTCGTTGCTTTCCGCTTACACACGGATCGCATCCATGCACACACGGATAATCACGCCCCGTGCCCTTTCCCATCACCTTCCCCGAATCCCTTCCCGTATCCGCGCGCCGCGACGAGATCGCCCAGGCGCTGCAAAAGCACCAGGTCATCATCGTCTGCGGCGAGACCGGCTCCGGCAAGACCACACAGTTGCCCAAGATCGCCCTGGCCATGGGCCGGGGCAAATGCAATGCCGCTCCGGGGCAGAAGAGTCAGCTCATCGGCCATACCCAGCCGCGCCGCATTGCCGCGAGCAGCGTTGCCAAGCGCATCGCCGAGGAGCTGCAGACGCCGCTGGGCGACGTGGTGGGCTACAAGGTGCGCTTCCAGGACCGGCTCTCGCGCGATGCGTCCGTCAAGCTCATGACCGACGGCATTCTGCTGGCCGAGACGCAGACCGACCCGCTGCTCAAGGCCTACGACACGCTCATCATCGACGAGGCACACGAGCGCTCGCTGAACATCGACTTCCTGCTGGGCTACATCCGGCAGATCCTGCCGCGCCGGCCCGACCTGAAGGTGGTGGTGACCTCCGCCACCATCGACGCCGAGCGCTTTGCCAAGCACTTCGAGAGCGCCAAGGGGCCCGCGCCCGTCATCTACGTGTCGGGCCGCACTTTCCCCGTGGAGCAGCGCTGGCGCCCGTTCGAGGAGAGCCGCGACTACGGCCTGAACGAGGCCATCGCCGACGGCGTGGACGAGCTCTGGGCCGGCAACGCGCCGGGCGACATCCTGGTCTTCCTGCCCGGCGAGCGCGAGATCCGCGAGGCTGCCGACCACCTGCGCAAGCACCTGTCGCACCAGCCCGTGATGCGCGGCGCCGAGGTGCTGCCGTTGTTCGCGCGCCTGTCGCAGGCCGAGCAGGACCGCATCTTCGACGGCCACACGGGCCGCCGCATCGTGCTGGCCACCAACGTGGCCGAGACCTCGCTCACCGTGCCAGGCATCCGCTACGTGATCGACGCAGGCACGGCGCGCGTGAAGCGCTATTCATTCCGTAGCAAGGTGGAGCAGTTGCTGGTGGAGCCCATCAGCCAGGCCGCCGCCAACCAGCGCGCGGGCCGCTGCGGGCGCGTGGCCAACGGCATCTGCATCCGGCTCTACGACGAGGCGGACTTCAATGGACGCCCGCGTTTCACCGATCCTGAAATTCTGCGTTCCTCGCTCGCGGGCGTGATCCTGCGCATGAAGTCACTGCACCTGGGCGACGTGGCGCAGTTCCCGTTCATCGAGGCGCCCTCGGGCCGTGCGATTGCTGACGGCTACCAGCTGCTGGGCGAACTGGGCGCGGTGGACGAGGCCAACGAACTCACGCCCATGGGCCAGGAGCTGGCGCGCCTGCCGCTCGATCCGCGCGTGGGCCGCATGATCCTGGAAGCGCGCGACCGTCAGGCGCTCGACGAGGTGCTGGTGATCGCCAGCGCTTTGAGCGTGCAGGACGTGCGCGACCGGCCGCTGGAGGCGCAGCAGCAGGCCGATCAGGCGCACGCCAAGTTCGACGATGACAAGAGCGAGTTCAGCGGCTACCTCAAGCTCTGGAAGTGGATCAACGAGGCGCGCGGCGGCGCGCCCAGCCTGCCGTCGGCCCGCGCGCAAAAGGAAGCTGCCGCAAAAGCCGTGCGCCAGCAGGGCAGCCGTGCCCAGGCCGTGCTGCCGGTGACGCAGCGCTTGGCCAGCGCCGCGCCCGCGCAGGATGCCGCCGAAGCCGCGGCTCCCACGCACAAGCTCAGCAACCGCCAGTACGAGGCGCTCTTGCGCCAGAACTTCATCAGCGTGCGCCGCCTGCGCGAGTGGCGCGACATCCACACCCAGCTGCTCACCGTGGTGACCGAGCACCGCTGGAAGCTCAATACCCGCCCCGCGAGCTACGAGCAGATCCACCTCTCGATGCTCTCGGGCCTGCTGGGCAACGTGGGCGTGAAGAGCGACGAGGACGACTGGTACCTGGGCGCACGCGGCATCAAGTTCTACAAGCACCCCGGCGCGCACCTGAACAAGAAGCCCGGCCGCTGGATCGTGGCAGCCGAGCTGGTGGAGACCACGCGCCTCTTCGGGCGCGGCATCGCAGCCATCGAACCGCAATGGATCGAACAGATCGGCGGCCACCTGCTCAAGAAGCAGATGCTGGACCCGCACTGGGAGAAGAAGGCCGCCCAGGTCACGGCGCTGGAGCGCGCCACGCTGTACGGCATCGTCATCTACAACAACCGGCGTGTGGACTTCGGCAAGGTCGATCCGCACGGCGCGCGTGACGTGTTCCTGCGCGAGGCGCTGGTGGGCGGCGAGTGGGAGACCAAGCTGCCTTTCCTCGCCGCCAACCAGAAGCTCATCGCCAAAGTGGAGGAGCTGGAGCACAAGTCCCGCCGCCAGGACGTGCTGGTGGACGATGAACTGATCTACGCCTTCTACGACCAGCAGGTGCCGCAGGACGTATGCAGCGGCGCGACCTTCGAGCGCTGGTACAGGGAGGCGAGCCGTGCCAACCCCGACCTGCTCAAGCTCACGCGCGACGAACTCATGCGCCACGAGGCGGCGGGCATCACCACCAGCGCCTTCCCCAAGACCGTGCGCCTGGGCGGGGTGGACTGCACGGCCAGCTACCTGCACGAGCCCGGCGACGCGCGCGACGGCATCACCGTCACGGTGCCGCTGTTCGTACTCAACCAGGTGAGCGACGAGCGCTGCGAATGGCTGGTGCCCGGCATGCTGCAGGGGAAGAT
>JASLFM010000002.1 GCA_030150585.1 Acidovorax sp. | reverse complement strand
GTGCGGATCCAGCGGCGGATCTGGCGCCCGCCCGTGGCGTAGACGGCCGAGGACACGAACTCGCTGCACAGGTAGATCGAGCCCAGCACCAGGAACTGGTGGGCCGTGGGCTTGGTGGGGTCGATGAACTGCGGAAAGATGGCCGCGAACAGGATGATGGCCTTGGGGTTGGTGATGGCCAGGCCGAATTCCTGCGCGATCAGGCGGCGCACCGACCAGGCCTGGCGCGGAGCATCTGCCGCAGCCTCTTCAATCTGGTCGAAGCCGCTGAAGTCGCGGCTGCGCCATGCCTTCCAGCCCAGCCAGAACAGATAGACCGCCCCCACCCACTTGACGGCGGTGAACGCCGCCTCGGAGGCCAGCAGCATGGCCCCCAGGCCCACGGCCGAGATGGTGAGGAAGATGGCGAACGCCGCCACGCGCCCCCAGGTGGCCCACAGCGCCTTGCCCACGCCCGCGCGCATGCCGTTGTTGAGCGCGCAGAAGTTGTTGGGGCCGGGCGTGAGCGCGATCAGCACCGAAAGGGGGGCGAAGGCGAGGGCGTCCATGGAGGCTACCTGCTGTGGAAAGGGAAACCCCCAGTGTATGCGCGTCAGTCCGGCAAATCCACCGTACTGCCCCAGTCCACGCCCGGCAGCGCCTCGTAGTGCGCAACAAGTACGAGGCGGTCCCGCGCGCGCGCCTGCGCGGCCAGCGCCTTTTGCAGGTAGCGGATGGAAGGCTTGTCGAGCCCCGCCACCGGCTCGTCGATCAGCGTGAGCAGCGCGCCGCTGGCCAGGGCCGCCGCAATGAAGAACTTGCGCTGCGTGCCCGTGGAGAGCGCATGAAACGGCTTGGACTGGTGCGGCGCCAGCTCCCAGCCCTCCAGGTGCGCCTGCAGCGTCTCAGCACTCCACAGCGGGTGGCGCGCGGGCAGCGCCTGCAGCCACTGCGCGGGCGTGAGCCCTTCCTGCACGGGCAGGCCGGGTGCACGCGGGTCGATCCAGAACACCTGGCGCCGGTAGGCCTCGGGCTGGGCGGCCAGATCCACGCCGCCGAGCACAAGGCGGCCGCGCGCGGGCGCAAGCTGCCCCGCCAGCAGGCGCAGCAGCGTGGTCTTTCCCGCGCCATCGCCGCCACGCACCAGGCCCACGCCCGTGCCCCAGCGCTGCGACCAGCCCGACCACAGCGGGCGGCCTGGGTGGGCAAAGGCCAGGTCGTGCACCTGCAGCATCGGTGTATCGGCAGTCGTCATTTCCGCAGTGTAGGGTGTAACAATGGGGGGACCACGCCGCAACCGCCATGCCCTTGGACTATCTCGATTTCGACTACAGCGAAGACGCCGAAGGCACCGGTACCTGGGACGCAATGGCCTCGGTACCGCCGCAGCGCCTGCCCGCGCTGCACGCCGAGATCGAGCGGCTGCTGGCCTGGGCGCACCGCGCTTTCGCGGGCCAGCGCGGCCCCCGCGAGGAGGGCGGCGAATGGGACTACGACCTGCAGGCCCAGGCCGATGGCGGCGCGCCGCTGCGCATTGCCTATGACGCCGGGCGCGAGCGGCTGGAGGCCGAGGCATCGCCCGGCAATGGCCGCACGACGGTGACGCTCTCGCTCAGCGGATCGGCCGCTTTCGGCGAGGCGCTGCGCGAGGCCTTCGATCCGGGAGCTTAGGGTGGTTTCCTCCCCCCACGCCCCTGCAGGCTGGCGCGGCCATGCAGGCGCGCCGCTGGCCCTGTCCACCGCGCTGGTGTGCGCACTCGCCATCGCGGGCATCTGGCTGGTCACGCTGCAGCGCATCGCGTCCGAGCGGGAGCAGGCCGTGGCCGCTGCCATGCAGTCCAACGCCAACCTCGCCATCGCCTTCGAGGAACAGGTGGCCCGCACTCTGAAGGCGGCCGAGCAGGTGGCAGCCTTCGTGCGCGAGGAATACCTGCGCGCCGGGCCGGGCGTTCCGCTGCGCCGCTGGGTGGATGAGGACGTGATCCGCGAGGAGATGTTCACCATCGTCAGCGTGGTCAACGCAGCGGGCGAGATCGTCAGCAGCAGCCAGAGCACCAGCAAGGTCAACTATGCCGACCGCCCGTTCTTCCTGGCGCAGCGCAACGCCCGGGAGGACCGCCTGTTCGTGAACCCGCCCGTGCTCGGCCGCGTCTCGGGCCAGTGGCAGATCCCCATGTCGCTGCGCATCGCCCGCGCCGACGGCAGCTTCGGCGGCGTGGTCGTGATGTCGGTCGCCCCCGCCAGTTTCACGGACACCTACCACCAAGCCCACCTGGGCCAAGATGATCTGCTGGAGCTGACCGGGCTGGACGGCATCGTGCGCGCCCGCCAGGCAGGCGGCCAGAACGGCCCGGCGGACGCGCATGCCCTGCCCTGGTTCCAGCGCCGGGCCGAGGCCCCCCAGGGCGACTTTGTGGACGGCGGGGAGACGACCGGCGGCACGGCGCGCGTGATCAGCTACCGGACCATGCAGGACTACCCTCTGATGGTGACCGTGGGCACTTCGCTCGCCGAAGCCCTGGCCCCTCCGCAGCAGCGGCGCGCCACCTATATTGCGGTGGCGGGCTGCGCCAGCGCGGCGCTGCTGGCCTTCGCCGCACTGCTGATCTGGGTCCTGGCGCGCCAGCGCCGCGTGGCCCGCGCACTGCATGCCAGCGAGGCGTTGTTCCGCGCCACGTTCCACCAGGCCGCCATGGGCATCGCCCACATCGCGCCCGACGGGCGCATCCTCGGAGCCAATGAGAAATACTGCGACATGCTGGGCTATGGCGATGCCGAGCTGCGCACGCGCAGCCTGTTCGACCTCAGCGACGGGCACACGCGCGAGGCAGCGCGGCAATTCCTGGCGCAGCGCCTGGCCACCCACTCGCCCACCCTGTCGCCGGAGATCGAGAAACCCTATCTGCGCAAGGACGGCTCCACCCTGTGGGTGTGCGAAGCGCTGGGCGTGGTACGGCGCGCCGATGGCCGGCCCGACTTCCTCGTGGCAGTGGCGCAGGACATCACGGCGCGCAAGAACCTGGAGGTCCGCCTGGCGCACGATGCACGGCACGACGCGCTGACCGGCCTGCCCAACCGCTTGCTGTTCCAGGACCGGTTTGCCCAGGTGCTCGACTCGGCGCGGCGGCGCAGCCAGCACGCCGGCCTGCTCTACCTCGACCTGGACGGCTTCAAGGCCGTCAACGACCTGCATGGCCATGCGGCCGGCGACCTGCTGCTGCGCCAGGTGGCCCAGCGCCTGCAGGACGCCGTGCGGGCCGAGGACACGGTCTCGCGCTTCGGCGGCGACGAGTTCGGCATCGTGCTGGCCTCGGTGGCGCAGCCGCAGGACTGCGAGCAGGTCGCCGGCAAGATCCTGCAGGCCCTCGCGCAGCCCTTCGACCTGGACGGCACGGCGGTCCACGTACGCGCCAGCGTGGGGGCCGCGCTGTTCCCCCACCATGGCAGCGACATCGCCACCCTGGTGGCCCATGCCGACGCCGCCATGTACGCGGCGAAGAACGCGGGCAAGAACCGCTTCAGCTGGGGCGCGCAGGAGGCTGCGAGCCCTCCGCCTCCCACCGCCCCGCCACGTTCTTGAGCAGCGTGGTCACGGCTGCCAGGCGCCGGTTGCGCACGTCGATGAGGCTGCGCCGGGCCGACAGCACCGTGGCCTGCGCGCTGAGCACGTTGAGGTAGGCCACCGTGCCCGCACGGTACTGGTTGTTCGCCACATCGAGCGCACGCTGCGCCGCGGCCACGGCCTCGGCCTGCACGGCCTGCTCACGCTCCAGCGCCGCGCCCGCAACGAGGTTGTCCTCCACCTCCTGCAGCGCCGTGATCACGGTCTGGCGGTAGGTGGCCGCAGCCTGGTCCTGCGCGGCGCGCGCCGACTCCACGGCCGCCGTGCGTGCGCCGCCGTCGAACAGCGATGCCGCCAGCGCCGGCCCGAGCGACCACACGAGGTTGGGCGCACTCAGCAGGTTGCTTGCCGACGTGCTCCGGTAGCCTGCCGTGGCCGACAGCGTGATGGCGGGGAAGAATGCCGCGCGCGCCACGCCCACCTGGGCGTTGGCGGCCGCCACGCGGCGCTCGGCGGCGGCGATGTCGGGGCGGCGCTCCAGCAGGCGCGACGGCAGTTGCACGGGCACCGGGGGCGGCTCGGGCAGGTCGGCCATGGCGGGCAGGCTGAACGCGGCAGGCACGCGGCCCGCGAGGGCCGCGAGCGCATGCTCCAGCTGCGCGCGGCTGGTTTCGGCCTCGATGAGCTGGGCCTGGGTGGACTTGTACTGCGCCTCGGCCTGGGCCACGTCGGCCGACGAGGCCACGCCCGCGCGGTAGCGGTTGCGCGTGAGATCCCAGCTGCGCTGGTAGGCGTCCAGCGTTTCGCGCAGCAGGCGGGCCTGCGCATCGGCAGCGCGCAGCGAGAAGTAGGTCTGCGCCACCGAGGCCTGCACCGACAGGCGCATCGCCGCCAGGTCATCCGCGCTGGCCTGGGCGCTGGCGCGCGCGGAGTCCACGCCACCCGAGAGGCGGCCCCACAGGTCGGACTCCCAGCTGGCCGACAGGCCCGCGTTGTAGTTCGTGACCTCATAGCTGCTGGTGTTGACCGTGCCGTTGGCCGTGACCGCGCTGTTGCTGCGCGAGCGCGTGGCCCCGGCACTGGCGCCCAGCGTGGGCCAGAGCGCTGCGCGGCTGCTGTCCACGGCCGCGCGCGCGGCACGCAGGCGCGCCACGGACAGGGCAATGTTCTGGTTGGCCTCCTGCGCCTGCTGCTGCAGCAGGTTGAGCACCTCGTCGTTGAACAGCGTCCACCAGGCATCGGGCACGCTGTCCATCGGCTGGGCGGCCTGCCACACGGCGCTGCCGGCCACGCCTTCCTTGTAGGCCTCGGGCACGTCCATGGCCGGGCGCTCATAGGGGGGCTGCGTGGAACAGGCGGCCAGCAGCGAGAGCAGCGCCAGGGGCGCCAGCAGGGTCAGTGGACGGGCCCGGCGGACCGGGTGTTTCCAGGGCATCAGGATTCTCCTTGCAGCGTGGGTACGGCCGGCAGCGCTGCGGGCTTGCCGCGCCGCCGCATCAGGCGTGCGCGCAGCCGGTCGAGCACCACATACACCACGGGCGTGGTGTAGAGCGTGAGCACCTGGCTCACGAGCAGGCCGCCCACCACGGCGATGCCCAGCGGCTGGCGCAGCTCGGCGCCGTCGCCGCGGCCCAGGGCGAGGGGCAGCGCGCCGAAGATGGCGGCCATGGTGGTCATGAGGATGGGGCGCAGGCGCAGGCTGCACGCGCGGTAAATGGCCTGGGCCGCCGACGCATGGCCGTGGCGCTGCCGCACGAGCGCGAAGTCGATCATCATGATCGCATTCTTCTTCACGATGCCGATGAGCAGGATCACGCCGATCAGCGCGATCAGCGAGAACTCGGTCTTGAACAGCATCAGCGCCAGCAGCGCGCCCACGCCCGCAGAAGGCAGCGTGGACAGGATGGTGAGCGGGTGCACCAGGCTTTCGTAGAGCATGCCCAGCACGAGGTAGATGGTGACCATGGCCGCGAGGATGAGCAGCGGCTGCCCCGCCAGCGCATCCTGGAACGCCCCCGCCGTGCCGCTGAAGCTGCCCCGTATCGACACCGGCACGCCCAGCTCGGCCAGGGCGTTGTGGACGGCATCGGTCGCCTGCGACAGCGAAACGCCCGGCGCGAGGCTGAAGCTCACGGTGCTCGCGGGCGTTCCGCGCTCGTGGTTCACGGCCAGCGGCGTGTTGGTCTGCGTGATGCGCGCGAAGGCCGTGAGCGGCACCTGCTGGCCCTGGGCGTTCACGAAAAAGAAGCCGCGCAGGGTCTCGGGGTCCTGCAGAAAGCGCGGAGCCGCCTCCATCACCACGCGGTACTGATTGAGCGGGTTGTAGATCACGCCCACCTGGCGCTGGCCGAAGGCGTCGTTGAGGGTGGCGTCGATCTGCGACACCGTGAGCCCCAGGCGCGTGGCTGCGTCGCGGTCGATGACCAGCGTGGTCTGCAGGCCGTAGTCCTGCACGTCGCTGTTCACATCCTCCAGCTCGGGCAGCTGCGACATGACCTGGCGGATGCGCGGCTCCCAGGTACGCAGGTCCTGGATGTCGTCGGCCTGCAGCGTGTAGTCGTAAGCCGAGTTGCTCTGCCGCCCACCGATGCGGATGTCGCGCTGCGGCACCATGAACAGGCGTGCGCCGGGCTCGTCCTTGAGCTGCTGGCGCAGGCGCTCGATCACCTGGTCGGACGACACCTTGCGCCCGTCCACCGTGCGCTTGAGCGACATGAACATGCCGGCGGCGTTGCGCTGCCCGCCGCCCGTGAAGCCCGTCACGTACTCCACGGCCGGGTCCTTCTGCACGATGGCGAGGAAGCGCTTGAGCCGCTCCTGCATGGCCTGGAACGAGGTGGCCTGGTCCGCACGGATGAAGCCCATGATGCGGCCCGTGTCCTGCTCGGGCATGAATCCCTTGTCGATGGCCACGTACAGGTGCACGTTGAACGCCACCACGCCCGCCAGCGCGAGCAGCAGCACGGGCTGGTGGCGCAGGCACCAGGCCAGGCTGCGCCGGTAGCCGCGCAAGCAGCGGCCGGCAACGGCATCAAGCCAACGCGACAGGCGCGAGCGCTGCGCGGGCTGCAGCGGATGGCGCAGCAGGTGGGCGCACATCATGGGGGTGGTGGTGAGCGACACCACCATCGACACGAGAATGGCCGCCGACATGACGATGGCGAACTCGCGGAAGAACCGCCCCACGATGCCGCCCATGAACCAGATGGGCAGGAACACCGCGATCAGCGACAGGCTCATAGAGACCACGGTGAAGCCGATCTCGCGCGCGCCCTCGAGCGCCGCCTGCAGCGCCCCCTGGCCGCGCTCCATGTGGCGCATGATGTTCTCGAGCACGACGATGGCATCGTCCACCACGAAGCCCGTGACCACCGTGAGCGCCATGAGCGACAGGTTGTCGAGCGTGTAGCCTGCCAGGTACATCACGCCGAACGTGCCCGCCAGCGACACCGGCACCGCCACGCTCGGGATCAGCGTAGCGCGCCCATTGCGCAGGAACAGGAACACCACGAGCACCACCAGCCCCACGGCCAGCGCGAGCGCGCGCTCCACCTCGACGAGCGAGGCACGCAGCGTGGGCGTGCGGTCGGAGACGATGGTGACGTCGATGGCCGCGGGGATGGACGCCTTGAGCTGCGGCAGCATCGCGCGTACGCGCTCCACGGCTTCGAGGATGTTGGCGCCCGGCTGCTTGTACACCTGCAGCAGGATGGCGGGCTTGCCGTTGGCCACGCCATAGTTGCGCACGTCCTGCACCGAGTCGACCACGTCGGCCACGTCCGACAGGCGCACGGCGTTGCCGTTGTTCCAGCGCAGCACGAGGGGGGCGTAGTCGGCCGCCACGCGGGCCTGGTCGTTCGTGCCGACCTGCCAGTAGTGGTCCTCGCGCTCCACGGCCCCCAGGGGCCGGTTGGCGTTGGTACTGGTGATGGCCGCGCGCACCTGCTCGAGCGATACCCCGTTGGCCGCCAGGCGCACCGGATCGAGTTCCACGCGCACGGCGGGCAGTGCGCCGCCGCTCACCGTGGCCTGCCCCACGCCTTCGACCTGCGAGAGCTTCTGCGCCAGCACCGTCGAGGCGGCGTCGTACATCTGCCCGCGCGTGAGCGAGCCCGAGGTGAGTGCAAGGATCATGATGGGCGAATCGGCCGGATTCACCTTGCGGTAGGTCGGGTTGCTCGGCATCCCCGTGGGCAGCAGCGTGCGCGCGGCGTTGATGGCGGCCTGCACGTCGCGCGCGGCTCCGTCCACGCTGCGGCTCAGGTCAAACTGCAGCGTGATGCGCGTATTGCCCAGCGTGGAACTCGACGTGATCTCGTTGACCCCCGCGATCGCGCCCAGCGAGCGTTCGAGCGGCGTGGCCACCGTGGCGGCCATGGTGTCGGGGCTCGCGCCGGGCAGGCTGGCCGAGACGGAGATCGTGGGGTAATCCACCTGCGGCAGGGGTGCCACGGGCAGCAGGAAGAACGACACGGCGCCCGCCAGCGCCAGGCCGATCGTGAGCAGCATGGTTGCGATGGGGCGGTGGATGAACGGACTCGACAGGCTGGCGAAGCTGTTCATGCCAGACCCTCCTGTGCACAGCGCAGACGCACCTCACGCATGGCCCGCCGCCTCGCCTTGGCCGCGCCGCGCACGCCAGCGCTGCGCGAGGTTCTCGAACGTGAGGTAGATCACCGGGGTGGTGAACAGCGTGAGCAGCTGGCTGAGGATGAGCCCACCGACCATGGTCACGCCCAGCGGGTGGCGCAGCTCGCTGCCCACGCCCGTGCCCAGCATCAGCGGCAATGCGCCCAGCAGCGCCGCCAGCGTGGTCATCAGGATAGGCCGGAACCGCAGCAAGCAGGCCTGGTAGATGGCCTCGCGCGCGGGCAAGCCCTGCTCGCGCTGCGCATCGAGCGCGAAGTCGATCATCATGATCGCGTTCTTCTTCACGATGCCGATCAGCAGCACCACGCCGATGATCGCGATGATGTCGATGTCCAGCCCCGCGACCAGCAGCGCCAGCAGCGCTCCCACACCCGCCGACGGCAGCGTGGAGAGGATGGTGACGGGATGGATCGTGCTTTCGTACAGCACGCCCAGCACGATGTACATGGTGACCACGGCGGCCAGGATCAGCAGCAGCGTATTCGTGAGCGAGGCCTGGAACGCCAGCGCCGCGCCCTGGAAGCTCATCTCCACCGACAGCGGCAGCTGCGCCGCGTCGCGCGCCTGCTCAATGGCCTTCACGGCATGGCCCAGCGACACGCCAGGCGCGGTGTTGAACGAAACCGTGGCCGCGGGCAGCTGGCCCACGTGGTTCACGGCCAGCGGCACGCTGCGCTCCTCGATGGACGCCACGGACGACAGCGGCACGGGGGCGCCCACGCTCGACGCAACGTAGATGCTGTTCAGCGCCTCGGGGCCAATCTTGAACTGGGGCGCCACCTCGATCACCACGCGGTACTGGTTGGACTGCGTGAAGATGGTCGAGATGAGGCGCTGGCCGAAGGCGTTGTAGAGAGCCGTGTCGATGCCAGACACCGTCACGCCCAGGCGGCTGGCCTGGGCCCGGTCGATCTGCACGAACGCCTGGCGGCCCTGGTTCTGCAGGTCGCTCGCCACGTCGGCCAGCTCGGGCGCTGCGCGCAGGCGCCGCAGCAGGTCGGCGGTGCTGCGCTGCAGTTGCTCCATGTCGGGCGAGGACAGCAGCAGCTGGTACTGCGTACGCGCCACGCGGTCCTCGATGGTGAGGTCCTGCACGGGCTGCGGGTACAGGCGGATGCCTGGCACATCGGCCGTGTCGTCGGCCAGCCGGCGCAGCACCACGGGCATGCTGTCGCGCTGACCATGGGGCTTGAGATCGATCTGCAACCGGCCCGTGTTGAGCGTGGTGTTCGTTCCGTCCACGCCGATGAAGGAGGACACGCTTTGCACGGCCGGGTCGCGCAGGATGCGCTCGGCGATCTGCTGCTGCCGCTCGGCCATGGCCGCGAAGGAGATCGACTGGTCGGCCTCGGTCGTGGCCTGCAGCGTGCCCGTGTCCTGCTCGGGGAAGAAGCCCTTGGGCACTACGAGGTAAAGCACCACCGTGAGCGCCAGCGTGCCGAGAAACACCAGCCAGGTCAGGCGCCGGTGGTCCAGCACCCAGCCGAGCATGCGGCCGTACTGCGCGATGGTGCGGTCGAAGAAATGCCCCGTGGCCCGGTACAGGCGCCCATGGCTCTCCTCGGGCGTGTGCTTGAGCAGCCGCGCGCACAGCATGGGCGTGAGCGTGAGCGAGACCACGGCCGAGATGAGGATGGAAACAGCCATGGTGATCGCGAATTCGTGGAACAGCCGCCCTACCACGTCGCCCATGAACAGCAGCGGGATCAGCACCGCGATCAGCGAGATCGTGAGCGAGATGATGGTGAAGCCGATCTGCTTGGCACCCTTGAGCGCGGCTGCGAGCGGCGGCTCGCCCTGCTCCACGTAGCGCGCGATGTTCTCGATCATCACGATGGCGTCGTCCACCACGAAGCCCGTGGAGATGGTGAGCGCCATGAGCGTGAGGTTGTTGATCGAGAAGCCCGCGAGGTACATCACGCCGAAGGTGCCGATGAGCGATAGCGGCACCGCGAAGCTCGGGATCAGCGTGGCCGACGCGCTGCGCAGGAACACGAAGATCACCGCCACCACGAGCGCGATGGCCAGCAGCAGCTCGTGCTGCATGTCCTTCACGCCCGCGCGGATGGTCACCGTGCGGTCGGTGAGCACCTGCACGTCGAGCGAAGCCGGCAGCGTGGCCTGCAATGCGGGCAGCAGCGCGCGGATGCGGTCCACGGTCTCGATCACGTTGGCGCCGGGCTGGCGCCGGATGTTGAGGATCACGCCGGCCTTGGAGCCGCCGTCCGGCGTGCCGGCCCAGGCCGCCAGGCGCGTGTTCTCGGCGTCGTCCACTGTCTGGGCGACGGCCGACAGGCGCACGGGGTTGCCGTTCTTGAAGGCGATGATGAGATCACGGTAGTCCTGCGCGGACTGCAGCTGGTCGTTCGCATCGATGGTCGATGCGCGCGCGGGCCCGTCGAATCCGCCCTTGGGCTGCTTGACGTTGGCCGCAGCGATCGCGGTGCGTACGTCATCCAGCGTCATGCCCAGCCCGGCCAGCGCCACCGGGTTGGCCTGGATGCGCACCGCAGGGCGGCGCCCGCCCGCAATCGCCACCAGCCCCACGCCGCTGACCTGCGAGAGCTTGGGCGCGAGGCGGTTTTCCACCAGGTCGTTCACGCGGATCACGGGCAGCGAAGGCGAGGTGATGGCCAGCGTGAGGATGGGCGCGTCGGCCGGGTTCACCTTGCTGTAGAGCGGCGGCATGGGCAGGTCGCTGGGCAGCAGGTTCGCACCCGCGTTGATGGCGGCCTGCACCTGCTGCTCGGCCACGTCCATCGCCATGCTCAGGTCGAAGCGCAGCGTGATGACCGACGCGCCGCCCGAGCTGGTGGACGACATCTGCGACAGGCCGGGCATCTGGCCGAACTGGCGCTCCAGCGGCGCGGTAACGTTGGAGGTCATCACGTCCGGGCTCGCGCCGGGGTACAGCGTGGTGACCTGGATGGTGGGGTAGTCCACCTCGGGCAGCGCCGAGATGGGCAGCAGCCGGTAGGCGAGCACGCCCGCGATGAGCACGGCCACCATCAGCAGCGAGGTGGCGATGGGCCGCAGGATGAAGATGCGCGAGAGGTTCATGGCGCAGATGCCGGAGCCGATGCGCCCGATGCCGCTGGCGCGGCGCCCTGTTGCACCGCACCCTGCTTCTCGCGCAGGGAGCGGATGAACGCGCGGCGCTCATCGGGCGACATCTTGGCGAGCTTCTCGCGCTGCTCGGGCGTCAGGTTCTTGAGGAAGGCCGCGCGGCGCTGGCCGGCCTCCTGCGCGTCCTGGTCGGCCTTGGAGGCCGCGCCCGCGTCGATCACGGCCACCTTGGCGCCCTCGCGCAGGCGGTCGATGCCGTCGGTCACGACCTTGTCGCCCTCGGCCAGCTCGCCCTCGACACTCGTGCGGTCGCCGTCGGCCACGCCCACGCGGATGCGCCGCTGCGTCACCGTACCGTCCTGCTGCACGAGGTACACGTAGTTGTTCTGCACGGCCGTGGTGGGCACGGTGAGCACGCCCTCGAGCGTGCGGACCTGGAGCTTCACGTTCACAAACTGGTTGGGGTAGAGCCGCCCGTCCTCGTTGGCGAAGGCCGCCTTGACCTTGATGGTGCCCGTGGTGGTGTCCACCGCGTTGTCGAGCGCGCCCAGGCGGCCGCGCCCCAGGCGCTGCTTCTGCTCCCGGTCCCACAGCTCGACGGGCAGCGTTGCACCGCCGGCCAGGCGCTCGCGGATCTGCGCGAGGTGCGCCTCGGGCACCGAGAACGCCGCGTCGATGGGCCGCACCTGCGTGATGGTGACGATGCCATTCGTGTCGCCGGGGTTGACCACGTTGCCCAGGTCGGCCTGGCGCAGACCCAGCCGCCCTGCGATGGGCGCCGTCACGCGCGTGTAGTCGAGCTGGAGCTTGGCGGCGTCCACCTGCGCCTGGTCTGCCGCGACCACGCCCTCGTACTGGCGCACCAGGGCGGCCTGGGTGTCCACCTGCTGGACCGCGATGGAGTCCTGCGCCTTCAGATCCTGGTAGCGCTGCAGATCGAGCCGCGCATTCTTGAGCAGCGCCTGGTCGCGCATGAGATTGCCCCGCGCCTGGTCCAGCGCAGCCTGGTAGCTGCGCGGGTCGATCTCCGCGAGCAGCTGGCCCGCCTTGACCTCGTCGCCTTCCTTGAAGCGCAGGGCCTTGAGCTCGCCGCTCACCTTGGTGCGCACCACGGCCGTGGCGCGCGCATTCATGGTGCCGATG
>JASLFM010000515.1 GCA_030150585.1 Acidovorax sp. | reverse complement strand
GACGGCATCGACGGCCAGCACCTGGCGCTGCACTACGACTTCGACGTGATCGTGCTCGACGTGATGCTGCCGGGCCTCGATGGCTTCGAGGTGCTGCGCTCGCTGCGCGCTGTGAAACAGACGCCGGTCATCATGCTCACTGCGCGCGATGGCGTGCACGACCGCGTGCATGGTCTGCAGGGCGGTGCGGACGACTACCTCGTCAAGCCTTTTTCCTTCATGGAGCTGCTGGCGCGGCTGCAGGCGTTGACGCGCCGCGGCCATGCGCGCGAGCCTACGCTGCTGCGCGTGGGCGATTTGCAGGTGGACCTGATACGCCGCAAGGTGGCGCGCGCCGGCCAGCGCATCGACCTCACGGCCAAGGAGTTCGCGCTGGTTGCGCTGCTGGCGCGGCGCCAGGGCGAGATTCTGTCGAAGACGGCCATCGCCGAGGCCGTGTGGGACATGAACTTCGACAGCCATACCAACGTGGTCGAGGTGGCCGTCAAGCGCCTGCGCGCCAAGATCGACACGCCGTTCGCGCAGCCGTTGCTGCACACCATCCGCGGCATGGGCTACGTGCTGGAGGAGCGCGAGCATGGCTTGGACCATGCCTGAATGGCTGCCGCGCCCGCTGCGCTGGCGTAGCTCGATCGCGGGGCGCCTGGCGCTGATGTTCGCCGCTGTGGCGGTGGCCGTGTTCGCTGTGACAGGCATGGCGCTGCACCACGTGCTGGCGCGCGCGCTCGACCGCTACCAGGCCGAGCAGCTGCAGGGGCATGTCGAGGACATCCGCTACATGCTGGTGCATGGCCGCTCGCCACAGCTGGCCCAGCATGCCAAGGAAAAGATGGATGAGCTCGGCAGCGCTGACGGCCACACGCGCTACTGGCTGTGGAGCGATGATCCGGAGTGGCGCCATGGCGATGGCGCAGGTACCGTGGCCGCTGCCGCGCTGGCGAACGCGGGCATGGTGGTCGTTCCGCCGCAAAAGGGCGCGCAGAACATGGCGGTACTGGGCGTACGCGTACCGGCCAACGACATCCGGCCCGCCGTGGTGCTGGTGGCGGGCATGGATACCCGGGGCATATCCCACACGCTTCAGACCTTCGATACAGCGCTGGTGGTGCTGGCCTTGCTGGGCTCGTCGTTCGTGGCCGGGCTGGGCTATTGGGTCGCTGTGACGGGCTTGCGGCCCGTGCAGCAGCTATCGCAGGAGGCCCAGCGCATCGGCCCCGACAGCCGGGGGGAACGGTTGCGCCTGCCGGCGCTGCCGATGGAGTTGCTGGACATGGGCGCTTCGTTCAATGCCGCGCTCGACCGGCTGAATGTGGCCTACCAGCAGCTCGAAACCTTCAACGCCGATGTGGCCCATGAGCTGCGCACGCCCATGGCCAACCTCATTGGCCAGACCCAGGTGGCGCTGTCGCGCGAGCGCAGCGCGCCCGCACTGCGCGAAGTGTTGCAGTCGAACCTGGAGGAGCTGGAGCGGCTGCGCGGCATCGTGGCCGACATGCTGTTCCTGGCCCGAGCAGAGCAGGGCGAGCGCGCGCGCAGCCGCGTGCAGGTCTCGCTGGCGCAGGAGGTCCGCAAGATTGTCGACTTTTTCGACATGGTGCTCGACGAGTCGGGCATGGCGGTGCAGCTCGACGGCGATGCACAGGTATGGGTCGAGACCTCGCTGCTGCGCCGCGCTGTCAGCAACCTGTTGCAGAACGCTGTCCAGCATGCCAGCGGCAACCCTCGCATCGAGGTGCATATCGCGCAGGCCGGGCCGGGCTGGGCGGAGCTGTCGGTGACCAATGCCAGCCCGCCACTGACGCCGGAGCAACTGGACCACGTGTTCGACCGCTTCTACCGGGCGGACCATGCGCGCGCCAACAGCTTCGAGAGCCACGGCCTGGGCCTGGCCATCGTGCAGGCGATCACACGCATGCACGGCGGCACGGCATTTGCGCGGCAGGGACAGGGGCGTATCAGCTTCGGGTTGCGCCTGCCGGTAGACCAGAAAGCCTAGCCGGGCGGGTCAGTTGGTCTGGCTGCTGGCCTGCACCATCTTCATGGCCGAGCCGATCAGCGCGGACACCTCGGTCATGTTGCTCGGGATGATCAGGGTGGTGCTGGACTCCGCTGCGACTTGGCTGTAAGCCTCCACGGCCTTTTCGGCCACCTTGAGCTGCACGGCCTGTTCGCCGCCGGGGTGGCGGATGGCCGCCGCGATGCGCTCCAGGGCCTGGCCGGTGGCCTCGGCCACGGTCAGGATGGCCGCGGCCTCGCCCTGGGCCTTGTTGATGGCGGCCTGCTTTTCCCCCTCGGAGCGTGCGATGAAGGCTTCGCGCTCGCCGGTGGCGATGTTGATCTGCTCTTGGCGCCGGCCTTCGGAGGCGGCGATCAGCGCGCGCTTTTCGCGCTCGGCCGTGATCTGGGCCTGCATGGCGCGCAGGATCTCGGCGGGGGGCGTCAGGTCCTTGATCTCGTAGCGCAGTACCTTCACGCCCCAGTTGAGCGCGGCCTCGTCGATGGCCGAGACCACCTGGGCATTGATCATGTCGCGTTCCTCGAAAGTCTTGTCGAGTTCGAGCTTACCGATCACGCTGCGCAGCGAGGTCTGCGCGAGCTGCGTCACGGCGGTGATGTAGTTGCTCGATCCGTAGCTCGCGCGCATCGGATCGGTGACCTGGAAGTACAGAATGCCGTCCACCTGCAGCCGCGTGTTGTCGCGCGTGATGCAGATCTGGCTCGGTACGTCGAGCGGGATTTCCTTCAGGCTGTGCTTGTAGGCCACCCGGTCGATGAAAGGCACCAGGAAATTCAGGCCAGGCGTGAGCGTGCCGGCGTACTTGCCCAGGCGTTCCTTGACCCAGGCGTGCTGCTGCGGGACGACCTTTACGGAGCGCGCGATGAAGATCGCGGCGATGACGAACAGGACGATGGCGACTTCCATGTTTCTTTCCTCCCAAAAGCAAAAGATGGATCAAAGTTTGTCCACGAGCAGGCGGCTGCCGACCACCTCGGCCACCCGGTAGCGTCCGGGCGATGGGGCATTGCCTGGCCGCAGCACCACGGTCCACTGGGCGCCGCGGTACTTGACCTGGGCCGTGCCATCGGGGTTCCAGGTTTCCACGGTGACGGATTCGCCCACGTCGAGGTTTACGTCGGGGTTGCTCGCGGCGGGCTGGTTTTGTTGGCGGCGCTTGCGCAGGGAGTAGCAGGCCACCACAGCCGCCGTCCCCACGAGAGCCGCCGTCACGACTTGCCATGCGGTGGAGGCTCCCGCATGCGCCGACAGCGCTCCGGCCGCCAGACCAATGGCAAGCATGAGAAGGTAAAAGGTGCCAGTCAGCAGTTCGGCGATGACCGCCGCGCCCGCCACCAGCCACCACAGGGTGGATTCCTCCATGCCAAGCCTCCTTAGGGTTTGTGTGTAGTGCACCACATTCTGGGTGAAAAGCCCCGTCGTTCAAAGGCGCGATAAGGTTATTCCTTACACTTCGCGCCTGTTTCGTTTTTTGAGCCCGCTCGCCTGGAGGCCGCGCATGAAGTTCCGCTTTCCCATTGTCATCATCGATGAGGACTACCGTTCCGAGAATACCTCGGGGCTGGGCATTCGAGCCCTGGCGCAGGCCATCGAGGCCGAGGGCTTCGAGGTGCTGGGTGTCACGAGCTACGGTGACCTCTCCCAGTTCGCCCAACAGCAAAGCCGCGCGAGCGCCTTCATCCTGTCGATCGACGACGAAGAGTTCACGCTGGGCTCGGGGCTCGACCCCATCGTGCTGAGCCTGCGCAACTTCATCGAGGAAGTGCGCCGCAAGAACGCCGACGTGCCGATCTACGTGCATGGTGAAACCAAGACCGCGCGCCACCTGCCCAACGACATC
>JASLFM010000507.1 GCA_030150585.1 Acidovorax sp. | reverse complement strand
CAAGGCCGTGCAGAAGCCCGAGTACGCGCCCTTGCTGGCCGACACCGTGGCCCGCTGGCGTGGCCGGGGGCTTGACGAGACCATGGACCGGCTGCTGGTGCGCTTCGGCTGCGAAATCCTCTCGATCATTCCGGGCCGCGTATCGACCGAGGTCGATGCGCGCCTGTCGTTCGACACGGATGCCACTGTGGCGCGCGCCGAACGCCTCATCGAGCTGTACCAGGCCGAGGGCGTGCACATCGACCGCGTGCTCATCAAGATCGCCTCCACCTGGGAGGGCATCGAGGCCGCACGCCGCCTGGAGGCCCAGGGCATCCACACCAACCTCACGCTGCTCTTCTCGTTCGCCCAGGCCGTGGCGTGCGGCCAGGCCAAGGTGCAGCTGATCTCGCCCTTCGTGGGGCGCATCTACGACTGGTACAAGAAGCAGGCCGGCAGCCAGTGGGACGAGGCCGCCATGGCCGGCGCCAACGACCCTGGCGTGCGCTCGGTGCGCGCGATTTACAACCACTACAAGCGCTTCGGCATTGCCACCGAGGTCATGGGTGCAAGCTTCCGCAACACGGGCCAGATCGTGGCACTGGCGGGCTGCGACCTGCTGACCATCGCGCCCGAGCTGCTGGCCCAACTGGCCGCGAGCGAGGCGCCCATCGCGAAGGCACTCGACGCCGATGCCGCATGCGCGCTCGACCTGCCGCCCGTGCAGTACGACGAGGCAGGTTTCCGTTACGCGCTCAACGAGGACGCCATGGCCACGGAAAAGCTCGCCGAAGGCATCCGCGCCTTCGCGGCCGATGCGGTGAAGCTCGAAGCCCTGATGCAGCAGGCCGCCTGATCCATGCGTTTGTGCCAAGACACCCCGGCCTGGGCCGCCCTGCAAAGCCATTACCGCCAGCGGATCGAGGGGCTGGACCTGCAGGGGGCCTTCGCGAGCGACCCGCAGCGGCTGCAGCGGCTGAGCCAGCAGGCGCCCCATGTGTTCGCCGATCTCTCGAAGGGCCTGCTGCTGCCGGAAACCGAGGCGCTGCTGCAGCAGCTCGCCCAGGAGCGTGGCGTGGCGGCGCTGCGCGATGCCATGTTCGCGGGCGAATCGATCAACACCACCGAGCATCGCGCAGTCATGCACTGGCTGCTGCGCACCCCGCGCGACGCGGGCCTGCTGCGCGGCACGGCGGTCCAGCAGCACTGGAGCCCGCAGGTGCGCGATGCCCTGGCCGAGGTGCATGCAACGCTTGACGCCATGCTCGCGCTGGCCGAGCGTGTGCGGGCGGATGCCGCCATTACCGATGTGGTCAACATCGGCATCGGCGGTTCGCACCTGGGCCCCGAAGTCGTGGTCAACGCGCTCGAAGACTGGTGCAGGACCGTGGAGGAGGGGGGCAAGCGCTTCCACTTCGTCTCCAACGTGGACGGGCACGAGCTCGGCCACGTGCTGAGCCGTGTACGGCCCGAGAGCACGCTGTTCCTGGTCGCCTCCAAGTCATTCACCACGGCCGAGACCATGCTCAACGCGCACTCGGCGCGCAACTGGTTCCTTGAGCAGGGCGGTAGCGCCGATGCGTCCCACCCCTGCGCGATCGCGCGGCACTTCATCGCGCTCACCACCAACACCGAGGCGGCTGCCGCGTTCGGCATCAACCAGACCCTGGGGTTCTGGGACTGGGTGGGCGGGCGTTATTCGCTGTGGTCGGCCATCGGCCTGCCTGTTGCGATCGCTGTGGGGGCCGGGCCTTTCCGCGCGCTGTTGCAGGGCGCGCATGCGATGGACGCGCATTTCCTTACCGCGCCGCCGGCCGCCAATCTGCCCGTGCGGCTGGGGCTGCTCGACGTCTGGTACCGCAACTTCTGCGGCTTCGGCAGCCGCTGCATCGCGCCCTACAGCCATGGGCTGCGGCGGCTCACGGCCTACCTGCAGCAGCTGGAAATGGAGAGCAATGGCAAGGGGGTTACCGCCAACGGCAGCCCGCTACCCGTGCCCACCGCGCCCGTGGTCTGGGGCGAGCCCGGCACGAACGGCCAGCACGCCTTCTTCCAGATGCTGCACCAGGGCCAGGACACCATTCCCGTGGAGTTCATCGCATTGCGCGATGGTGGAAAGTACCTGGGCGCGCACCACCAGAGCCTGGTGGTCAACGCCATCGCCCAGGCCCAGGCGCTGATGGTGGGGCGGCGCGGCGAGAGCGGCGAGACGTTCTGTTCCGGCAACCGGCCAAGCAGCTTCTTGCTGCTGGAACGGCTCGATCCGGCCTCGCTCGGGGCCCTGATCGCCTTGTACGAGCACCGGGTCTTCGTGTCGGGAGCCGTCTGGGGCATCAACAGCTTCGACCAGTGGGGCGTGGAGCTGGGCAAGCAGCTGGCGCGCGAACTGCATGCACGCCAGGGCCGCGGCGACTGGCGGGGGGTGGATGCCTCCACGACCGGGCTCATGCACATGCTGGCCCAGCCGCACTGAGCGGATGGATGCAGGTCATGCGGCGGTGGCATGACCTGGTTCCGATTCGTTGCTTGGCAGCCCTGCTGCCATGCCCCATAGTGCGGCAGCCTCCACCCGGTGGGTGGACGGCCGATGCCCAACAAGGAGACAAATCCATGAAGAAACTGCCGCTGGCCTGCCTGGCCATCTGGGGGGTGCTGTGCGCCGCG
>JASLFM010000489.1 GCA_030150585.1 Acidovorax sp. | reverse complement strand
CGACGTGGACCTGGCCCGCCTGCCCGTGCAGCACTGCTGGCCCGGCGACGTGGCGCCCCTCGTCACCTGGGGCCTCACCATCACGCGCGGGCCGGACAAGCCGCGCCAGAACCTGGGCATCTACCGCCAGCAGGTGCTGTCGAAGAACGAGCTCATCGTGCGCTGGCTCGCGCACCGCGGCGGCGCGCTCGACTTTGCCGAGCACTGCCGGCGGCACCCTGGCCAGCCCTACCCTGTGGCCGTGGCCATCGGCGCGGACCCTGCCACCATCCTGGGCGCCGTGACCCCCGTGCCCGACAGCCTCTCGGAATACCAGTTCGCGGGCCTGCTGCGCGGCGCGCGCACCGAGGTCGCGCCCGCGCTCGGCGTGCCCCTCTCGGTGCCCGCGCACGCCGAGATCGTGCTCGAGGGACACATCCACCCCGATGCCAACCACGCGAGCGGCTGGCGCCATGCCCTGGAAGGCCCCTACGGCGACCACACGGGCTACTACAACGAGCGCGCCGAGTTCCCCGTGCTCACGGTGGAACGCATCACGCAGCGCGAGGGCGCGCTCTACCACAGTACCTACACGGGCAAGCCGCCCGACGAGCCCGCCATGCTGGGCCTGGCGCTCAATGAAATCTTCGTGCCGCTGCTGCAGCGCGCCTTCCCCGAGATCGTGGACTTCTACCTGCCGCCCGAGGCCTGCAGCTATCGCATGGCCGTGGTGGGCATCCGCAAGGCCTACGCGGGCCACGCGCGGCGCGTGATGATGGGCGTGTGGAGCCATCTGCGCCAGTTCCTGTACACCAAGTTCATCGTGGTGGTGGACGATGACGTGGACGTGCGCGACTGGAAGGAGGTCGTCTGGGCCCTGACCACGCGCATGGACCCCGCGCGCGACACGATGCTGATCGAGCGCACGCCCATCGACTACCTCGACTTCGCCTCGCCCGTCGCGGGCCTGGGCAGCAAGATGGGGCTGGACGCCACGAACAAGTGGCCCGGCGAGACGCAGCGCGAATGGGGCCGCCCCATGGCCATGGACGCGGCCGTGGCCGCGCGCATGGAGGCGCTTGCCCAGGCGCTGGGGCTTTAATTCGCCTGGGCGGCGGCTTCGGCCAGCGGCAGCGCGAACTCGATCAGCGCGCCGTGCGTGGCACCCAGGTCCAGCGTGGTGTGCGCGCGTTCGGCGTCGGGCGTGGCGAGTACCAGCGCATAGGGCCCTTCGCCGCGCGCGGCCAGGCGCTGGGCGAGCGCGCCCGTGGTGCCGCGCGGCGCTGTGAGCACCAGGGTGCTGCTGCCCAGCGCGATGGTGGCCACGCGCGTGCCGCCGTCGGGCAGGGCCACGGGCGCGCCGATGGCGGCTTGCGGCCCCAGCAGGGCGCGGTAGCGCGCGAGCGTGGCATCGAGGTCGCGCACCGCCACGGCCAGGCTGGCCACGCCCTGCGCGCCGTTGGCGTGCACGCGCGCCGCGCCTTCGGGCACGCGCAGCGCGCGCGGCGTGAGGTCGCCGCAGAGGAAGGGCAGGTCCGGCGAGGGCGGCCGCGCGTTCTGCCAGCGCAGCTGCACGCCGTCGGGCCGCTGGCGGCCGCCGTCGTAGGGGCCGCTGTAGTCGAGCCCGCGCGCCTGCGCGCCGGCCACCGTGGTTGCGGTGCCGTTCGGCAGCAGCGCGAAGTCCACGATGCCTTCGCCATGGCGCTGCAGCTGCTGCCACCAGCGGTCGGCGGGCGCGGCCTCGCGCCAGGCGATGAGTTCGAAGTAGGCGCCGTCGGCGAACACGACGAGCGCGTTGTGCGTGGGGCGGCCCGGGTGGTCGCCGCCGCGCAGCACGGTGAAGCCGAGCGCGGTGTAGTCGGCGATCGTGCGGTCCAGGTCGCTCACCGCGATGACGATGTGGTCGAGGGGCAGGGTCATGGAGGGCTTTCTCTGGAAAGGGGTCAGGCCGCCAGGCGCGGGGCCGTGCTGGAGTCGGTGTGGCGCACCTCGGCGCGGATCGCCTGCGGGTTGCGCAGCAGGTTCAGGATGGGGCAGGTGCGCTCCACGGCCTCGAACAGCGCGTCGATCTCGGCGCGGCTCGCGGGCGAGTCGATGTGTACCGTGTAGCCGATCTCGTGCGGCCAGATCGGGGTCTGCTCGTGGCCGGGCTTGCCGCCGCGCGGGTCGATCACGCCCGTGACCTCGACCTCCAGGCTCTCGAGCGGCACCTGGCGTTCGGCGGCCTGGATCAGGAAGATGTGCGTCACGCAGGTGCCGAGCACGCCGAGCTGCAGCTCGGGCGAGCTGGGGCCCAAGTTGTAGCCAGCGAAGTCGGGCGGGCTGTCGCTGATGACCTGGTGCTCGCGGATGCGCAGGCGGCGCACGCCGCTGCGGCCCTCGGCGCGCACGTGGGCCTTGAGCTGGGCGGGCTGTGCGGTGCCGGCCGACACGGCGGCGTTGCGCGCGAGCACGGCGGCGCGCTTTTCGGCAAGGTATTCGTTCAGATGGCTCATGGATGGGCTTTCGGCGGGCCCCGTGCAGGCGGGGCGAAGAAGGGAAATGCCATCCCATTGTTCGGAACGCGCCGCGCGCCGTGAACCAAGAAAACCGTCTGCGCTTATGCGCGTTTCAACTATGCCGGCCCAGAGGCGTTTCTTCATTTTTCGAATAACGATGCTACTTAATATATGAGCGCGTTTATGTGCCGTCGATAGCATGAAAAAGGACATGCAACTTTTTCTGCGCCCTTGTGGCGGTGAGGTACGAACGTGTTTGCGCAAACGAAATCGGGTGGATGGGCCGCCGTGGCGGTGTTGGTGGGTGCGGCGCTGCTCGCGGGCTGCTCCAGGAAGGACGACCCGGCCCAGGCCGCTGCCAGCGGCCCCGTGCAGGGCGGCACCCTGGTCTACTTGGAGCAGCAGGCCCATACGAACCTGTATCCGCCGGCCGGGGGCTTCTACCCCAACGGCGGCGTGCTCAACCAGATCACTGACAAGCTGACCTACCAGGACCCGAAGACGCTCGAGATCCAGCCCTGGATCGCCGAATCGTGGACCGTGAACGCCGACGCCACCGAGTACAGCTTCAAGCTGCGGCCCGGCGTGAGCTTCTCGGACGGCACGCCGCTCGACGCGGCCGCCGTGGCCAAGAACTTCGACACCTACGGCCTGGGCAACAAGGCGCTGAAGCTGCCCGTGTCCGAGGTCATCAACAACTATGCGCGCAGCGAGGTCGTCGATCCGCTCACGGTGAAGTTCTTCTTCAAGAAGCCCTCGCCGGGCTTCCTGCAGGGCACCTCGGTGATCGGCTCGGGTCTGGTCTCGCCGGCCACGCTGGAGCGCCCGTTCGAGGAGCTGGGCGATGCGACCCGGATCGTCGGCTCGGGCCCCTTCGTGGTGGCCAGCGAGACCTTGGGCAAGGAGCTGGTGCTCAAGGCGCGCAAGGACTACGCCTGGGGCCCGGCCAAGCATGCCCACCAGGGCCGCGCGCGGCTCGACGAGATCAAGCTCATCGTCACGCCCGAGGACAGCGTGCGCATCGGCGCGCTGCTCGCGGGCCAGGCCGGCTTCATCCGCCAGGTCCAGGCCTATGACGAAAAGCGCGTGGAGGAGCAGAAGTTCGCCATCTACGCGCCCTCCACGCGCGGCGTGAACAACAGCGTGGTGTTCCGCCCCGACAACGCGCTGGTGGCCGACCTCAAGGTGCGCCAGGCCCTGCTGCACGCCACCAACACCCAGGAGATCGTGCAGACCCTGTTCTCGCCGCGCTACCCGCGCGCCACCTCGGTCATCGCCTCGACGGCGGCCGGCTATGTGGACCTTTCGTCCCAGCTCACCCACGACGAGGCCAGGGCCCGGCAACTGCTCGACGAGGCCGGCTGGACCCTGGGCGCCAACGGCCTGCGCCAGAAGGACGGCAAGGAGCTGGTGCTCACGGCCTACGAGTCGCTGCCCCAGCCGCAGAACAAGGAGACGCTGCAGCTCGTGGCCCAGCAGTGGTCTAAGGTCGGCGTCAAGCTCAACGTGCTCGCGGGCGACGCGGGCAGCCGCATCGTGGACAGCCTGGACCCCGAGAAGACGCCGGTGGCGCCGGGCATGGTGGGCCGTGCCGACCCCGATGTGATCAAGAGCAACTTCTATCCCACCAACCGCAACGTGCTGCTGCAAAAAGGCGGCGTGAGCCAGAAGGTGAAGGCCTTCGAGGACACCCAGCTCAATGGCCTGCTCGACGCGATCGCGGCCGAAACCGACGCGGCCAGGCGCCTCGCGCTCACGGGCGATGTGCAGCGCTACCTGCTGGCC
The DNA here is from genome assembly GCA_030150585.1 of Acidovorax sp. Lineage (GTDB taxonomy): Bacteria > Pseudomonadota > Gammaproteobacteria > Burkholderiales > Burkholderiaceae_C > JASLFM01. Next base: position 16,244 of record JASLFM010000489.1, on the reverse strand, counting down.
CAGGCCTACGTGATCCCGGTGTTCGAAGAGCCCCAGGCCTTCGCGGGCGCGCCCTGGGTGCGCGAGGTGGGCTTCGAGGCCGTGGGCCGCCCCAGCTTCTACGCCGCCTGGCTGGAGAAACACTGACCCCCCTTGAGGCGCTGCGCGCCTTCCCCCCAGGGGGACGCAGCCCTCGCTGCGGGGCGGCCCTTGCTCGGCTGCCCTGGCCTGGGGCGCGCCAGTGGCATGGATTGCGCCCGATGGACAGGGCCATGGAGAACTGAGATGCAAAGGAGTCGATTCCCATGAACTATCGCTACCCGTTAAGCCGCATCGCCCAGGCCGCCCTGGTGCTGTGGGCGGCGTTCACGGCCTCGTTCGTGCTGCTGCAGCTGCTGCCGGGCGACGCCGTGCTCATCAAGTTCCTGAACCCCGAGCTGGGCCTGGGGCCGCAGGAGATCGCCGAGATCCGCGCTGCCTACGGCGCCGACCACCCCGTGTGGCAGCAGTACCTGCACACGCTGGGCCAGTTCCTCACGGGCCATTTCGGCTACTCGCTGCAGGCCGGCGTGCCGGTGAGCCAGGGGCTGGCCACGAGCCTGCCGCCCACGCTCAAGCTCGCGGCGCTGGGCTTCACGGCGGCGGCGCTGCTGGCCGTGGCACTGGCCGTGGCGGCCAGCCTCGCGCCGCTGGCCTGGCTGCGCAACGCGCTGCTGGCCTTGCCGTCGGTCTTCGTTTCGGTGCCCGTTTTCTGGCTCGGCATCATGCTGATCCAGGTGGTTTCGTTCCGCCTGGGCTGGATTCCCGTCATCAACCCCGGCCCCTGGGAGGGCCTGGTGCTGCCCACGCTGACGCTGGCCGTGCCGATCTCGGCGCCGCTGGCCCAGATCCTGCTGCGCAACATCGACGCCGTGCTGGCCCAGCCCTTCGTGGCCGTGGCGCGGGCCAAGGGCGCATCGCGCGGCGGGGTGCTGTGGCGCCACGTGGCGCGCAATGCGCTGCTGCCCACGCTGACCATCGCGGGCGTGCTGTTCGGCGAACTGCTCGCGGGCGCCGTCGTGACCGAGGCCGTGTTCGGCCTCAGCGGCCTGGGCACGCTCACGCAGCAGGCCGTGGGCAACCAGGACACGGCCGTGCTGCAGGCCGTGGTCGTGGTTTCGGCCACGGCTTTCGTGCTCATCAACCTCGCCGTGGACCTGGCTTACCCGCTGCTCGATCCACGCCTGCGCCATTCCGTGGAGACCCGGCCATGAACACCCTCGCATCTCCTTTGCCGCGCCCGGCGCACCCCTTGGCGCATCGCCTGGTGCGCCTTCCCGCCGTCCTGGCCCGTGCCATCGCGCAGGCGCGGCGCCTGCCTCTCACGCTGGCCCTGGCCTGGGCCGTGATCGCCTTGGCCGCGCTCTGGGCCCTGGCGCCGGACTGGTTCACGCACCAGAACCCCATCGCGGGCCAGGCCGGCCAGCAACTGCTGGCGCCCAGCGGCGCGCACTGGCTGGGCACCGACGCGCTGGGCCGCGACCTCTGGGCGCGCGTGGTGCACGGTGCCGTGCATTCGCTGTCGGGCGCGTTCCTGGCGGTGGCCGTGGGCCTGGCCGCGGGCACGCTGATCGGCCTGCTGGCGGGCGCCGCGGGCGGGCGCACCGAGGATGCACTGATGCGCCTGGTCGACGTGCTGCTGGCCGTGCCTTCGCTGCTGCTGTCGCTGTCCATCATCATCCTGCTGGGCTTCGGCACCATCAACGCGGCCATTGCCGTGGGCGTGGCCTCGGTGGCCGGCTTCGCGCGGCTGGTGCGCTCCGAGGTCGTGCGGGTGCGCCGTTCGGACTATGTCGAGGCCGCGTTCGGCAGCGGCGGGCGCTTCGGCGCCGTGCTGTGGCGCCATGTGCTGCCCAATTCGCTGACCTCGGTGGTCGCCATGGCAGCGCTGCAGTTCGGCTCGGCCATCCTGTCCATCTCGACACTGGGCTTCCTGGGCTATGGCGCGCCGCCGCCCACGCCCGAGTGGGGCCTCTTGATCGCCGAAGGCCGCAACTACATCGCCACCGCCTGGTGGCTGACCGCGGCGCCGGGCCTGGTCGTCGTGGCCGTGGTGCTCGCGGCCAACCGCGTCGGCGCGGCCCCTGCGCGGAGGCCGGCATGAGCGCGGTGCTGGCACCCCGCCCCGAGGCCGCCGTGGCGCCTGCCGTGCTCGAGGTCGAGAACCTCGTGGTCGCCTACCGCGACCGGGAGCATGAACAGCGCGTGGTGCACGGCGTGTCGTTCTCCATCGCGCCCGGCGAGGTCGTGGCCCTGGTGGGCGAGTCCGGCTCGGGCAAGACCACCACGGCCCAGGCCGTGATCGGCCTGCTGCCGGACAACGGCCGGCGCGTGCAGGGCGCCATCCGCCTGCAGGGCCAGGATGTGGCGGACTGGTCGCCCCAGCGCTGGGGCAGCATCCGCGGCCGCGTGGTGAGCCTGGTGCCGCAGGACCCCACGACTTCGCTGAATCCCGTGCGCACCGTGGGCGACCAGGTGGCCGAGGTCCTGCAAATCCACCGTGCCGACGGCCGCCGCTTTGGCGACCGCCGCGCGATCGAGGCGCGCGTGGTGGAGCTGCTCGCACGCGTGGGCCTGTCCCAGCCCGAGCTGCGCGCGCGCCAGTACCCGCACGAGCTCTCGGGCGGCATGAAGCAGCGCGTGCTGATCGCCATCGCCATCGCGCTGCGGCCCGCGCTCATCATCGCCGACGAGCCCACGAGCGCGCTCGACGTGACGGTGCAGCGGCGCATCCTCGACCTCATCGACGAACTGCGCCGCGAGACCGGCACGGCCGTGCTGCTCGTGACGCACGACCTCGGCGTGGCGGCCGACCGCGCACACCGCCTCGTGGTGATGCAGGGCGGGCGCATCCAGGAGCAGGGCCCCACGCTCGCGCTGCTGCGCAAGCCGCAGAGCGACTACACGCGCCGGCTGCTGTCCGACGCGCCGTCGCTCGCGCCCGCGCCGCGCCGCGCGGCCCCGGCACGGGAGGCCGCGCCGGACGACTGGGCCATCGAGGTGGAGGATCTGGTGCACGAATTTGCCGCGCCGGGCCACGCGCAAGGCCGGTTCCGGGCCGTGGATGGCGTGTCGCTGCGTGTGCGCCGGGGCACCACGCATGCCATCGTGGGCGAGTCGGGCTCGGGCAAGACCACGACCATCCGTGCCATCGTGGGCCTGCGCCGCGCCACGGCGGGCCGCATCCGCATCGCGGGCAGCGACGTGGCGGCGCTGCGCGGCGAAGCGCTGCGCCAGTTCCGCCGCAGCGTGCAGCTGGTCTACCAGAACCCGTTCAGCTCGCTCGATCCGCGCCAGAGCGTGTGCGGCATCATCGAGGAGCCGCTGCGCAACTTCGAGCCCCTGCCGGCCGAGGAGCGCGCGCGCCGCGTGCACGAAATCCTCGCGCGCGTGGGTCTGCCGCCCGCCGTGCTGGAGCGGCGCCCGCATGCGCTCTCGGGCGGCCAGCGCCAGCGCGTGGCGATTGCGCGCGCGCTCGTGCTGCGCCCGCAGGTGCTGGTGCTCGACGAGGCGGTTTCGGCGCTCGACGTCACGGTGCAGGCCCAGATCCTCGCGCTGCTCGCGCAACTGCAGCGCGACCTGGGGCTGACCTATCTCTTCATCTCGCACGACCTCGCCGTGGTGCGCCAGATCGCCGACACCGTGTCGGTGCTGCGCGCCGGCCGGGTGGTGGACGCGGGCACCGTCGAGGACGTGTTCCAGCGTCCCACGAGCGAGTACACGCGTGAACTCATGGACGCTATTCCCGGCAGATCCGCCGGCAAAAGGAGCATCGATTTTGTCCCCCACCACCCCTAAGACCCCCACGGGCCCGCGCCTGGGCTTCTTCAGCCGCCTGCTCGACGATGTGCCGGCCGGCGAGCGCTACCGCCTCGTCGCCGAGCAGATCGCCCACGCCGAGGCCCACGGCTTCGACACCGCCTGGGTCGCGCAGCACCACTTCCATGAGAACGAGGGCGGCCTGCCCTCGCCCTTCGTCTTCCTGGCCCACGTGGCGGCGCGCACGCGGCGCATCCGCCTGGGCACGGGCGTGATCACGCTGCCGCTCGAAAACGCGCTGCGCGTGGCCGAAGACGCGGCCGTGTTCGACCTGCTCTCGGGCGGCCGCCTCGAAGTGGGCCTGGGCACGGGCGGCACGGCCGAGTCCTTCGAGGCCTTCGGCCTGCAAAGCAGCGAGCGCGGCGCCGTGTTCGCGCGCCATTTCGGCGTGCTGCAGGACGCCTGGGCCGGCCGCGAGCTGCAGGGCGGCGTGCGCCTGTACCCGGCCGCGCCGCAACTGCTGGCACGGGTCTGGCAGGCCACGTTCTCGGTCGAGGGCGGCGTGCGCGCGGGCGCCCACGGCGACGGGCTCATGCTTTCGCGCACCCAGCCGCGCCCCGAGGGCGCGCCGCAGGCCACGCTGTCCGACCTGCAGAACCCCATCGTCGACGCCTACCTCGCGGCCCTGCCCGCGGGCCGCGCGCCGCGCATCATGGGCTCGCGCACCCTGTTCGTGGCCGACAGCCGCCAGGAGGCGCTGCGTTGGGCCGAAGCCGGCCTGCGCCGCGCGGCCGCGCGCCATGCGGCGTCGCCTTCGCCGCTGGCCCAGCGCGTCGACCCGCAGGCACCGCTTGCGCAACTGATCGCGGCCTACGACGTGCACGTGGGCACGCCCGACGACGTGACCGCCTCGCTGCGCGCCGATACGGCCCTGGCGCGCGCGACCGACATCGTGTTCCAGGTGCATTCGGTCGATCCGCCGCACGCGGCCATTCTGCGCTCCATCGAACTCACGGCTGCCGCCGTCGCGCCCGCGCTGGGCTGGCGGCATGCGGATGCGTCCGCCGAATCCCCCGCCGCGCTCGCGGCCCAAGCCAGCCTGCTGCAACCCGCCTGACCATGAACACCACCGTACATACGCCTTTGCATGGCCGCTTTCCGGCCGACGTGATCGACCATCTCGTCGGCATCGCCCCGGGCAGCGCGCTCGACCGCGTGCGCCGCCAGCGCGCCGAGGCGCGCACGCAAGCACAGCAGAGCTTCGGCGCGCTGTTCGAACCCGCCGAGCCCGTGCCGGGCAATGTGCCGCTGCGCGAGCGCCTGGCCATCGCGGCCTTTGTCGCGGGGCTGCATGGCGAGCCTCGCACGGCCGCGTTCTACGCCGATGCGCTGGCGGCCGAGGAGGTGGAGCTGGCCTCCGATATCGCGGCCGAGGTGGCGCGCGGGCGCGCGCAAAGCCTTCAGGGCGGCCCCTATGGCCGCTATCCCGCCGGTCCGCTCAGCCGGGAGGACGCGCCGGGCCCTGCCTATGCCGTGGACGCGGTGCACGCGGGCCTGATCGGCGCGCGCCTGGCGGCGGCGCTGGCGCACGCCCACCTGCTGGTCTACCACCCGCGCGATGCCAGCGGCGACGCCCTGCAGGCGCTGGCGCGCGCGGGCTGGAGCGAGACGGACACCGTGGTGCTCTCGCAGCTCGTGGCCTTCCTGTCCTTCCAGATCCGCGTGGTGGCGGGGCTGCGCGTGCTCGCCGCGCGGCCTGCCGCCGCTGCATCCCCTTCTCCCGTCCTGCAGGCCCAGCCATGACCGTACCGAACACCGCCCCCAATGTCTTCACGCAGGCGCAGCTCGACTGGCTGCCCTGGATCGCGCCGCTCGAGGAAGGTGAACTGACCGAGCGCCACTACGCGGGGCTCGTCGATGCCGCGCGCGCCCAATCACCCTACTTCCGCCTGCTCGCGCGCGACCCCGACACGCTGGGCGCGCGCACGCGCACCGACAAGGACATTTTCTACAACCCCGAGGCCGGCCTGCCGCGCGCCGAGCGCGAACTCGCGGCCGCAGCCACTTCGCGCGCCAACGGCTGCATCTACTGCGCGTCGGTGCATGCGCGCTTCGCCTCGCATTTCTCGCACCGCGGGCATGACGTGCAGCGCTTGCTCGACGAGGGCGTGGGCACGGACCTCGGCCCGCGCTGGAATGCCATCGTCGCGGCCGCCGTGGCGCTCACGGCCACGCCGCCGGCGCTGGGGCCCGAGCACATCGACGCGCTGCGCGCCGCGGGCCTGGACGATGCCGCGATCTCCGATGCGCTGCACGGCGCGGCCTTCTTCAACTGGGCCAACCGGCTCATGCTGTCGCTGGGGGAGCCACGACAGGCCGGCGCATAGGCGCCCTACGCCACGAGCGCCTGGGCTGGATTGTGCCAGCCCGCCACCACCACGCGGTCGCGGCCGTTGTGCTTGGCGGCGTAGAGCGCGCGGTCGGCGTGCTCCAGGGTCTGCTCGATGGTCTCGCCGTGGGTATAGGCGGCCAGCCCAGCCGAGACCGTGAAGCAGATGGTGCCGTCGCCCTGGGGCAGCGCCTGGGCCGCCACGGCGCAGCGCACGCGCTCGAGCAGGTCGGCCGCGTCGTCGGTCTGCGTGTCGCTGAGCATCAGCACGAACTCCTCGCCGCCCCAGCGCGCGAGCACGTCGGTATTGCGTACCGAGGCGCGCACGGTGGCAGCGAAGGCCTGCAGTGCGCGGTCGCCCGCGGCATGGCCGTGTGTGTCGTTGATGTGCTTGAAGTGGTCGATGTCGAGCAGCGCGAGCACGAGGTTGCGACCGCTGCGGTCAGCGCGGCGCTGCTCCAGTTGCATCAGCTCGAGCATCTGGCGGCGGTTGAGCAGGCCCGTGAGTTCGTCGCGCGTGGCGAGCTCCCGGTTGAGCGCGAGTGCGCGCGACAGCTCCTGGCGCTGGTGCTGCAGCCGCGCGCGGATCTGCTGGATGCGCAGGTTCAGCGCCAGGCTGCCCAGCAGCACGATGGCCACCATGGCGGCATAGGCGGTGTCGAGGATGCTGTAGGGGCTGCCGTCGAAGCGCGCCGAGACGGCCACGGCCACGGCGAAGGCCGCGAGCGCATACAGGCCCACGCCCAGCACCTGTGCGAACGTGAGTCCGAAGGCGCCAAAGAACAGGATCATGGCCAGCACGGCGGGCACGATGCCGCGCGCTTCGCCCGCGAGCACGTAGGCGACGGCCCCGCTGGTGATGGTCCAGGTCATCTGCGGGATGCTCAGCGCCGGGTCGGCAAGGCTGCGCGTGGCGCCCATGCGCACCAGCATGGCCATGGCGGCGACGCCACCCACGGAGAGCGCCACCCACCACTGCACCGCGCGCAGGTCGGCCACGCCGGCATACGCGATGAGCAGCATGACGCCCGCGCCGCTGACCATCAGGACCAGTGCCAGCAGCGTCATGGCGGTGCGGCTGCGCCGGGCCGGGTCGGTGGACAGCAGGAGGTCCACCAGGCGCTGGCAGGAGAGCGGGTGGGGCAAAGCAAGATCCTTCCGCAGAGAGCGGGCCGCGGGCGTGCGGATAGCCGCCGGAAATGTGGTCCGGACGTTCGGGCGGCATTCTAGGAAGGGCGCTGCCGCTGCGCCAGAGGGAAAACCTTATTGCAAGCCCACAGCCGCCAGGGCTGCGAGCGGTGCGGTTTCTGCGCGCAGCACGCGCGGGCCGAGCGTGGCGGGGGCAAAGCCGTGCGCCAGCGCCAGGGCCTCCTCGGCCGGGGCCAGGCCACCTTCGGGGCCGGAGAGAAACCACACGGGTGCCGCGCTGCCTTGCGCCAGCGCATGCAGTGGCTGGGTTTCGGGGCGCAGCGACAGCAGCAGGCGTTGGCCTGCAGGGGGCGCAGCAGCCAGCCAGTCGGCCAGCGACACGGCCGGATGCACGGGCGGAATGCGGTTGCGCCCGCACTGCTCGCAGGCGGCCACGGCCACGGCCTGCCAATGGGCGAGCTTCTTGTCGGCACGCTCGCCCTTGAGCTTGAGCACGCTGCGCTCGGCCGCGATGGGCGTGATGCTGGCGGCGCCGAGTTCGGTGGCCTTCTCGATGAGCCAGTCCATGCGTTCGCCCGCCGTGATGCCTGCCAGCAGGTGCACGGCGCGCGCGGCCTCGCGTTCGATGGCGTGGTGGGCATCCACGCGCACGCGCACGTCGCTGCGGCCCATGCGCAGCACGGTGGCCTCGCATTCGCCGCCTTCGCCGCTGAACAGCGTGACCGTGTCGCCGGGCTGCAGGCGCAGCACCTGGACATGGCGCGCGGCACCCGGCGGCAGGTCGATCTCGGTGCCGCTCGCGAGCGGCGCGGGGCAGTGGAAGCGGGGCATTGCGGCCTACATGCGCCCGAAGGCGTAGCCCACGGGGGCCGCCGTGCCCTCGATCTGGTCCACGAGGCGCAGCAGCGGCGCCAGCTCGCGGTAGCGCGTGGCGGTGGCACGGATGTAGGCAATGAAGCGCGGCGTGTCGGCCAGGTAGCGCGGCTTGCCGTCGCGCAGCGTCAGGCGTGCGAAGATGCCGGCCACCTTGAGGTGGCGCTGCAGCCCCATCCATTCGACGGCACGGTAGAACTCGCCGAAGTCGTCGCCCCAGCCCGAGGCGCTCGCGGCGCCCAGCAGGCCGGCGCGGCGCGCCTTTTCCCAGTAACGCACGGTAATGTCGATGACGAAATCCTCGTCCCAGCTGATGAAGGCGTCGCGCAGCAGGCTCGCGATGTCGTAGGTGATGGGGCCGTACACGGCGTCCTGGAAGTCGAGCACGCCGAGCGCGCCGCCGTCCGGCGGCGCCATCAGGTTGCGCATCATGTAGTCGCGGTGCACGTACACGCTGGGTGCCGACAGGTTGTGCGCCACGATCCGGTCGAAGGCCTGCGCGAGCGTGGCCTGCTGGTCCGCCGAGAGGACCACGGCGCGGTGCCGTGCCAGGTACCAGTCGGGGAACAGCGCGAGCTCGCGGCGCAGCAGCGCGTCGTCGTAGGCCGGCAGCACGCCGGGGCGCGAGGCCTTTTGCCAGTCAAGCAGCGTGTCCACGGCGCGCAGGTACCAGGTCTGCGCGTCCTGCGGGCGCTGGGGGTCGAGGTGCTCGATCACGGTCCCGCTTCCGAGGTCGGACAGCAGCATGAAGCCGAAGGCTTCATCCCAGGCCAGGATCTGCGGCACGCGCAGCCCCGCGGCGGCCATCAGGGCCTGCACATGCACAAAGGGGCGGCAATTCTCCTTGTCGGGCGGGGCGTCCATCACGATGAGGCTGCCGCCGCCGGCCCGGTCCAGCCGCAGGTAGCGGCGGAAGCTCGCGTCCGCGGAGGCGGGGCGCAGCGTATGGGGCAGCAGGCCGTGCGGGGCTGCGAGGGGGGCGAGCCAGGCGGCGAACGCGGCTTCGCGCGCGGCGTCGGGCCACGCCACCGCGGAGGGCTGAGGAAGGGGCGAAGGGGTCATGGATAATCCCGATTTTGCCCTTTTCCACTGGCCCCTCGACGTGCCCCAACGCAAGCTTCCTCCCGCACTGCATTCCGTTCCTCCCCGGATGGGCCGGCTGGCCTGGTGCGTGGCGCTGGCGTGGTCCAGCGCCTGGGCGCAAGAGGGCGCGCCGAGCGCGTGGGACGCGCCCGTGCCCCCGGCTGCGCTGCGCACCAGCCCCCTGCTGCAGGAGAAGATCCCGCCCGAGGTGCGCAACGACCTGCCTGCCTACGTACGGGGTGACCACATCGACGGCCAGGCCGACGTGAACGCCGTGGTCGAGGGCCATGCGGAGCTGCGCCGCGGCGACACCGTGATCCACGCCGACCGCCTCGAGTACACCGTGCCCGATGACCGGGCCCAGGCGCGCGGCAGCGTGCGCATGAACCGCGCGGGCAACGTGTACGAGGGCACCGTGCTCGACCTGCGCGTGGAGGCGTTCGAGGGCTTCTTCTCCGACGCGCGCTACCGCTTCCTGGCCAACCAGGCGCACGGCGAGTCCACGCGCGTGGACTTCGTGGATTCCGCGCGCGCCGTGGTGCACGACGCCACCTACACCACCTGCGAGCGCAGCAACGAGGCCACCTGGCAGCCCGACTGGGTGCTGCGCGCCAAGACCATCCGCATCGACAACGAGGAGCAGGTGGGCGTGGCCGAGGACGCGGTGCTCGAATTCAAGGGCCTGGCGCTGCCGGCCATCCCAAGCATCAGCTTCCCGCTATCGGAGCGCCGCAAGTCGGGCTTCCTGCCGCCCACCATCGTGCCCGTGGACAGCCGCAGCGGCCCGACGCTGGCGATCCCCTACTACTGGAACATCGCGCCCAACCGCGATGCGACCCTCACGCCATCCATGATGGCGCGCCGCGGCGTGATGCTCTCGGGCGAGTTCCGCTATCTCGAGCCTTCCTACAAGGGCGTGCTGAGCGGCAGCTTCATGCCGAACGACAGGCTGGCGGGCCAGAACCGCTGGTCCTATTCGGCCCAGCACAGCGGCGTGATCGACAGCCCCATCGGCGGGCTCGGGCTCAACGTGAACCTCAACCGCGTGAGCGACGACAACTACTGGCGCGATTTCCCGCGCGCGGGCAAGCAGCTCACGCAGCGCCTGCTGCCGAGCGACGCCTCGCTGGGCTGGAGCCAGGGCGACACCTCGCTCATGGTGCGCACCCTCAAGTGGCAGACGCTGCAGGACGTCACGGCCCCCATCGTCCCGCCCTACGACCGCATGCCGCAGATGCTGTGGCGCTACGCGCCCACGAACCTGCCGGGCGGCTTCGACGCGAGCGTGGAGGCCGACACCACGCGCTTCGAGGCCGACCGCCTGCTCACGCTGCAGCCCAATGCGCAGCGCACCTACACCATGGCGCAGATCAGCCGGCCCTTTCTCGCGCCGGGCGGCTTCATCACGCCGCGCATGCAGTTGCACGCCACGCACTACGACTTCGACAGCGCGCTTGCGAACGGCACGCGTTCGGCCGACCGCGTGCTGCCCACGTTCAGCCTCGACAGCGGGCTGGTGTTCGAGCGCGAAGCCCAGTACCTGGGCCGCAACTTCGTGCAGACCCTGGAGCCGCGCGCGTTCTACACGTACACGCCCTTCCGCGACCAGAGCCTGCTGCCGATGTACGACACGGCCGTGAACGACTTCAATTTCGCGACCGTCTTCACCGAGAACTCCTTCACCGGCAACGACCGCATCGCCGACAACAACGTGCTCACGCTGGGCGTGACCTCGCGCCTGCTCAACCCGACCACGGGCGCCGAGGTCGTGCGCATGGGCGTGGCGCAGCGCCTGCGCTTCACCGACCAGCAGGTGACGGCGCCGGGCGTCGCGCCGCTGGGCAAGGGCCTGTCGGACATCCTGCTGGGCGGCGCCGTGAACTGGACGCCGCAGTGGGGCTTCGACTCCTCGGTGCAGTACAGCCAGACAGCCGGCCGCACGATCCGCTCCACCATCGGCGCGCGCTACAGCCCCGGCGCCTACCGCACCGTGAGCGCGGCCTACCGCTTCCAGAAGGACACGAGCGAGCAGATCGACATCGGCTGGCAGTGGCCCATCAACGACCTTTGGGGCGACAAGGGCAAGGACCTGGGTCCGGGCCGCGGCCAGGGCGGCGGGCGCTGGTACAGCGTGGGCCGCCTCAACTACAGCATGATGGATCGCCGCCTCGTCGACACCGTGGTCGGCGTCGAATACGACAGCTGCTGCTGGATCGGCCGCGTGGTGCTCGAGCGCCTGCAAAGCGGCCTGGCCACGGCCACCACGCGGCTGCTGTTCCAGATCGAGTTCGTCGGCTTCTCGCGCCTGAGCCTGGGCTCCAACCCGCTCACCAGCCTCAAGCAGAATGTGCCGCGCTACCAGTACCTGCGCGAGCAGGTCGCGCCACCGAGCCGCTTCACCAATTACGACTGAGTACGACTGAACCCCCCATGAACCACCGAGCATTCGCCCTGGGCCTCGCGTGCCTGACTTTCCTGGCTTCGCTGAGCCCGCTGCAGGCTGGCGCACAGGGGCTGCGGCCCTCGGGCGGCGGCAGCGGCAGCGCCATGGGCCTGTCCCGTACCCTGCCGGCCGCCACCTTGCCCAAGCCCGGCAACAGCGCGGCGCCCGCCATACGCCAGGCCGATTTCATCGTGGCCGTGGTCAATTCCGAGCCCGTGACCAACAACGAGGTCAACGCGCGCGTGGCGCGCGTACAGCAGGGGATTGCGAGCCAGGGCGGCCAGATGCCTCCGCATGACGTGCTCGCGCGCGAGGTGCTCGAGCGCCTGATCCTCGAGAAAATCCTGCTGCAGCAGGCCCGCGAGAGCGGCATCCGCGTGGACGATTACGCCGTGGGCCAGGCCGAGCAGAACGTGGCGCGCCAGAACGGCGTGACGGTGGACGAGATGCACCGCCGCCTCGCGGCCGACGGCATCGACGCCAAGCGCTTCCGCGAAGAGCTGCGCAGCCAGATCATGGTGCAGCGCTTGCGCGAGCGCGACCTCGAATCGCGCGTGCGCGTGAGCGACGTGGAGGTGGAGCAGTACCTGCGCGAGCGGCAGAACAGTGCGGACCCGGCCAAGTACTCGATCAACCTGGGCCATGTCCTCGTGCGCGTGCCCGAGGACGCGAGCCCTGCCGTCGAAGCCGCCGCCAAGGCGCGCGCCCAGGCAGCCGCCGACAAGGCCCGCGCACCCGGCGCCGACTTCGCGGCCGTGGCGCGCGAGTATTCCGACGCCCCCGAAGGCCAGCGCGGCGGCCAGCTGGGCCTGCGCACGGCCGACCGCTACCCCGAGCTGTTCCTCGACGCCACGGCCAAGGCACCCGTGGGCGGCGTGGTGGGCCCGGTGCGTTCGCCCGCGGGTTTCCACGTGCTCAAGGTGATCGAGAAGACCAGCGCCGGCATGCCTGCCGTGGTCACGCAGAACCATGTGCGCCACATCTTGCTGCGCACCAACGCCCAGATGTCCGAAACCGCCGCCGCCGCGCGCCTGGCCGAGTACCGCCGCCGGATCGAGACCGGGCAGGCCACGTTCGAGGCGCTCGCGCGCGAGCATTCGCAGGACGGCAGCGCCAAGCAGGGCGGCGACCTGGGATGGGCCGCGCCGGGCCGCTACGTGCCCGAGTTCGAGCAGGCCGTGGAGTCGCTGCAGCCCGGCCAGGTCAGCGAGCCCGTGGTGACGCGCTTCGGTGTGCACCTGATCCAGCTTGTCGAGCGCCGTGAGGCGCCGCTGACGCCGCGCGAGCAGCGCGACCTCGCCCGCGATGCGGTGCGTGAGAAGAAGCTGGAAGACGCCTATGTCACCTGGGCGCAGGAGCAGCGCGGCCGCGCCTATGTGGAATACCGCGAACCACCCCAGTGACGGCCCCGGCTCCATGAAACACATCCCCCGCAAGCGCTTCGGGCAGCATTTCCTCAGCGACGACGGCATCATCGACGCCATCGTGCGCGCCATTGCACCCGAGGCCGGGCAGCCCATGGTCGAGATCGGCCCGGGGCTGGCCGCGCTCACCCAGCCGCTCGTGGAGCGCCTGGGCCGCCTCACGGTGATCGAGCTCGACCGCGACCTCGCTGCGCGGCTGCGCCAGCACGGGCAGCTCGACGTGATCGAGTCCGACGTGCTGAAGGTGGACTTTGCCCAGGTGGCGCGGGCGCTGGCGGTCCCCAAGATCAGAGTGGTGGGCAACCTGCCCTACAACATCTCCACGCCCATCCTGTTCCACCTGCTCGGCCACGTGGATGTGATCGCCGACCAGCACTTCATGCTGCAAAAGGAAGTGATCGACCGCATGGTGGCCAGCCCGGCTACGGGCGATTACGGCCGCCTGTCGGTCATGCTGCAGTGGCGTTATGCAATGGAGGACGTGCTGTTCGTGCCGCCCGAGAGCTTCGACCCGCCGCCGCGCGTGGACAGCGCCGTGGTGCGCATGGTGCCCCACGCGGAGCCTGCGCAGGTGGACGTGGCGCTGCTATCGGAGCTGGTGCAGGTGGCGTTCAGCCAGCGCCGCAAGCTGCTGCGCCACACGCTGGGCCGCTGGCTGGAGGGCCGGGGCTACGGCGGCGCATTCGACCTGCAACGCCGCGCGGAGGAAGTGCCTGCCGCGGAGTATGTGGCGCTCGCGCAGCAGGCGGGGAATCAGGCGGCGGAGAGCCAGTAGCCTGAATTGAAGGGGCTGCTCATGCGCAGCGCCAGTGGGGACACGTCCACCAGCTTGTCGGTTGGCATCTTCTCGGCGTCTTCGCCGATCTCGATGCCTTGGACGGGGGTGTGCCCCGTCTGGGCCTCGTTCGCCCGTTCTGCGTGGCCAGCGGATGCAGAACGGGCTACAGAAAAGAATAGAAGCAGCGGAAGGGGATCTTGCGGTCGCCCCAGTAGTCGGCGGCGTCGCGGAAGATGTCGAGCAGTTGCTCCCGCGCTTCCTTGTCGAACTTGGCCGAGGTCGGGATCTGCTCGAGCACCACGATGAAGCCCGGCTGCGGGCCCGATTTATGCAAGGGATCGGTCATGCAGTCGTACAGCGCATCGAAATTCTTGCCGAAGTGCGCCGGGAAGGTGAACTGTGCCGCGATCAGGTCCAGAACGTCCTGCTTGGACTGGGCGTGCGCCAGGTTGGCGTACAAAAAATGGTGGCCCAGGCCCTTGGCGGCTTCCTGCAGGTCCTGCACGCGGAAGGCGCGGATCGACTGCACGATATTGGCTCGAATGCCGCGCAGGGGGTTGTCCTGGTCTTTACGAAGTGGCGTTTCCATCTCCGCTGCTCTTTCTCGATTTGAAAAGGTATCCACAAACAGGGGGAATTCCGGGAGGGCGCTGCCTCCAGCATGCAGGCGAACGTGCGCCACGTCCAGTCTCATTCCACAATTTCCCGGAAACTGGCGTAGTGGTCGCTGGTGTAGTAGCAGGCATCCGGGGCACGGGGCTTGCCGCCACACACAATGCGCCGGGCCCCCCGGTCACGCGAACCCGGCGTCTTGACCGTGTACTCGCGCCAGTAGCCCCGTTTGTGCGGGGGCAGCAGGCGCTCACGGTTGCCAAAAACCACGCCGTCCTTGGGGTAGGGAAACGGGCCGCCTTCCCGGATCAAGGCATAGGTTGCACGCCCTTGGGGTGGCAATTCGGCCAGCGATATGGTGGGGGGGCCGTCCCGGGACGGCGTGCCTCGTGCGAATCCCGATGCCGGGGCCAGCACGAAGGCGGCACCCAGAACGCACGCAAGACCGGCCCGGTACGCCTGGGTGGCTACAGCCTTCAGCATCAAACTACACCTTTCAGAAACTACGGGTTAACCCGAAATTCCGAAGCGCTAGTGTGACGCAAAGCCCCCCAAAAAGCAAGCGCCTGCCCAATTATTGGGCAGGCGCCTGAGGTTTTACGAAAGTTAAAAGTTAGTGCTTGCTATTGTTTTTGGGCTCATCGGGCCGCGTTGGCGTCAGCCACCGTGAGGGCGGTCATGTTCACGATGCGGCGCACCGTGGTGCTGGCTGTCAGGATGTGCACCGGCTGGGCTGCGCCGAGCAGCACGGGCCCGATGGCGATGTTGCCGCCTGCCGCCGTCTTGAGCAGGTTGTAGGAAATGTTGGCTGCGTCGATGTTGGGCAGCACGAGCAGGTTGGCATCGCCGATCAGTGTGCTGTGCGGCATGAGCGCTGCGCGGGACTTGCCGTCCAGCGCCACGTCGCCGTGCATCTCGCCGTCCACCTCGAGCCAGGGCGCCTGCACGCGCAGCAGGTCGAGCGTCTGGCGCATCTTCACGGCGCTGGGCTGGTTGCTCGAGCCGAAGTTGGAGTGCGACAGCAGTGCCGCCTTGGGCTTGATGCCGAAGCGCATCATCTCCTCGGCCGCCATGATCGTGATCTCGGCGAGCTGCTCGGCCGTGGGGTCGTAGTTGACGTGGGTGTCGACGAGGAAGACCTGGCGGTCGGGCAACAGCAGCCCGTTCATGCAGGCGTAGGTGTTCACGCCCGCGCGCTTGCCGATCACCTGGTCGATGTACTGTAGGTGGTGGGCTGTATGGCCCCAGGTGCCGGTGATGAGGCCATCGACCTCGCCCTTGTGCAGCAGCATGGAGCCGATCAGCGTCAGGCGGCGGCGCATCTCGATCTTGGCGATGGGCACCGTCACGCCCTTGCGCTCGGTCATGCGGTGGTAGGACTGCCAGAAGTCGCGGTAGCGCTCGTCATGCTCGACGTTGACCACATCGTAGTCCACGCCCTCCTTCAGGCGCAGGCCGAATTTCTCGATGCGTTGGGCGATGATGGCGGGGCGGCCGATCAGCGTGGGGCGCGCGATCCTCTCGTCCACCACGATCTGGGCGGCGCGCAGCACGCGCTCTTCCTCGCCCTCGGCGTAGGCCACGCGCTTCTTCGCGGCGGTCTTGGCGGCCGTGAAGATGGGCTTCATCGTTGTGCCCGAGGCGTAAACGAAAGTCTGCAGGTGGTCGCGGTACGCGTCCATGTCGGCGATGGGGCGCTGTGCGACACCGGAATCG
>JASLFM010000486.1 GCA_030150585.1 Acidovorax sp. | reverse complement strand
CGCGATGCCGTCGATCACCCCGATGATGTCCGCGATCTTGCGCGAGCTGTCGTTGATGCCGCGCATGGTGTCCACCACCTGGCTGACCACTTCGCCGCCCTGCACGGCCACGGTGCTGGCGCTCATCGCGAGCTGGTTGGCCTGGCGCGCGTTGTCGGCGTTCTGGCGCACGGTAGAGCCGAGCTGTTCCATCGAGGCCGCGGTCTGCTCCAGCGCGCTGGCCTGCTCCTCGGTGCGCGCCGAGAGGTCGTTGTTGCCCGAGGCGATCTGCGCGCTGGCCGTGGCCACGCTTTCCGCGTTGCGGCGCACGCCCGACACCACACGCGCCAGGTTGTCGCGCATGTCGGTCAGCGATTGCAGCAACTGGCCCATTTCGTCCTTGGACTTCACCGACAGATCGACGGCCAAATTGCCCTCGGCGATCGCACGGGTGGCCTGAACCGCCTCGCCCACGGGCACGGTAATGAGGCGGGTGATCCAGACGCCCAGCGCCACGGCCACAACAACCGATAACAGCAGCACGCCGATGACCAGGCCGCGCGCCATGCCATAGGAACCCTGCGACGCCTCGTATGCCTCGCCTGCTCCCTCGGTGTTGATCTTGGCAAGCTTGCCGATGGTCTCGGCCATGGCGATGAATGCCTTTTGCGAGTCACCGTACAGCAGCTTCATCGCCTCGGCCTGGCGGGCATCGCCCTCCTTGGCTAGGCCGATGAGCTGGGCCTGCACGCGCAGGTAGGCGTCACGGTAGGTCTTGAATTCCTCATAGGTCTTGGTTTCCCGGTCCGTGATCATGGACACGTAGACCTTCTCCTGGTCGGCGAGAATTTTGTCGACAGCCAGGACGTCCTGCTCGAGCCGTGCCTTTTCCGAGGGATCGGGCACAAGCGTCAGGCCCACCTCGCTCGCGCGCAGGCGGTTGGCCGTGGCGCGCATGTCGCCCAGCGCCTGCACGCTGGGCAGCCAGTTAGTGGCAATGTCGCGCGTGTTGTCGTTGATGCGGCTGAGCTGGAGAACCGCCAGAACGCCCAGCAGCACGCTGAGCAACACCATGGCCGTGAAAGCCACCCCCAATTTCATTCCGATGCGCAGATTGGCAAAGCCCATTTCCGAACCCCAAGAGACCATTCAACGAGAAAACACAAAACGCCCAGACTCATGCCGCCGCGGCGGCCTTGACCAGCCCCATCTCGGCCCCGCTCAGCAGGGATTCGATGTCCATCACGATCAGCATGCGCTCACCCACCGTGGCAATGCCGCGCACGAAGGACGAATCCACCTGGCTTTGGAATTGGGGCGCGGGCTTGATCGCGTCGGCCGTGAGCGCCACCACATCGGCCACGGCATCGACGACCGCACCCAGGACCGTTCCACCCACGTTGAGAATGATGACGACCGTGAAGTCTGTGTATTCGGCCTGTGCGCAGTGCAACTTGAGGCGCAGATCGACGATGGGCACGATCACTCCGCGCAGGTCGATCACGCCCTTGATGAAGTCGGGGGCGTGCGCCATGCGCGTGGGCTGCTCGTAGGAACGGATCTCCTGCACGCGCAGGATGTCGATGCCGTACTCCTCCTGCCCCAGCCGGAACGTGAGGTATTCCGAGGCACCGCCAGCGGCAGCCCCCGTACGATGTTGTGAAGACGGGGAAGAGGTAGCCATGTCGAGGTCCTTCGGCAAACGGGAGAAAGCGGCAACGGCACCGGCACGGCGGGGCCCGCCGGGGCGTTACTTGTAGTGACATTCTGGCCCATTTCGCGAACGCTCCATGCCATCGTCGGCATTCGCCCGGAGGCCACCGACCGCGCCAATTGGAGAGATTCCCCCAATTCTCCGAGGAAGGAAGGCGTCAAAACGGTGCTACCGTGCGGTACGGCCGCGTTGCGACCGCACGACACCGAGATCCCCCGCGTCCATCCATGCACCAAAACCGTTCATCCCGCGCCGCGCGCCATGACATGCCGCCCCCCAGCCTGTCGCTGCTGGCGCTGGAACTGCGCGCGCCCTGGGAGTTCGGCGCCCTGCTGCCCGCCTGGCCCGCGCTGCAGCGCGCGCCGCTGGGCGACGGCCATACGGTCATCGTCTACCCAGGCCTCACGGCGGGCGACGCCACCACGGTGCCGCTGCGCCGCTACCTCGACTCGCGCAACTACACCACGCAGGGATGGGGCCAGGGATTGAATCTGGGTCCGCGCGAAGGCGTGCTCGAAGCAGCCAGGCGCCAAGTGCTGGAGGCCAGCGAGCGCAGCGGCGCCAAGGTGAGCCTCGTGGGCTGGAGCCTGGGCGGCGTCTACGCGCGCGAGTTGGCCAAGGAATTCCCCGACCACGTGCGTGCCGTGGTCACACTGGGAACACCCTTCGCGGGACCGCACACCTCCACCAACGCATGGCGCATCTACGAACTGGCCAGCGGCCGCAGCGTGGCGCGCGAAACCACCCAATACAACCTGCCCGAGGCGCCGCCGGTGCCCACGAGCAGCATCTACTCACGCACGGACGGCGTGGTGGCCTGGCGGGGCAGCGTGCAGGCCCCCGCCCGGCACAATCCGCACACAGAGAACATCGAGGTGGTGGCGAGCCACTTCGGCATCGGCCTCAACCCCTGCGCCTGGTGGGCGCTGGCCGACCGGCTGGCGCAGCCCGAGGGCGCTTGGCAGCCCTTCGAGCGGCCGCGCCTGCCGGGGCTGCAGCTGATCTACCCCGATCCTGCCAGGCCATAAAAAAAGAGCATGCCATGCATGCTCTTTTTTTTGCAGCTACCGGCGACCGCTGCACGGGCGCCAGCGGCGATTTGACCCATCAGGCCTTGGACTTCTTGTAATTCTCGATGCCGTCCAGGATTTCCTTCTTGGCCGCGTCGATGCCTTCCCAGCCCAGCACCTTGACCCACTTGCCCTTTTCCAGGTCCTTGTAGTGCTCGAAGAAGTGGGCGATGGCGTTGCGGCGCATGGCGTTCACGTCGTCGATGTTCTTCCAGTGGTCGTACATGGGCAGGATCTTGGAGGTGGGCACGGCCACCACCTTGCCGTCCACGCCGGCCTCATCTTCCATCATCAGGATGCCCAGCGGGCGGCAGGGCACGACGACGCCGGACACGAGCGGGTACGGGGTGATCACAAGCACGTCCACCGGGTCGCCGTCGCCCGAGAGCGTCTGGGGCACGTAGCCGTAGTTGCTCGGGTAGTGCATGGCCGTGGTCATGAAGCGGTCCACGAACAGGGCGCCGGACTCCTTGTCGACCTCGTACTTGATCGGGTCGGAGTTCATCGGAATTTCGATGACGACGTTGAAGGCTTCGGGGGCGTTCTTGCCCGGGGTGACTTTGTCGAAGGACATGGTAGGTAGTTGGAATGGATCGTTGGGATAAACCCTCGAATTTTAGGCGCAGCCCCTTGCTGCACGCTTGCAGCACCGCTTAAAGTGGCCCTGTTGGCCAATCGGGCTCTCCACCAGGGCACGAGGAAGCAACGCAGCGGAAGCACTCCCCATGCGTTGTGTTTCCTTCCGTGCAACCCGAATGAACGGAGACCGAGAATGGCTGGACCAACAGCACTGACTTCCCCCCTCATACTGGCCCTGGTTTGCGGACTGATTGCGGTGGCCTACGGCCTGTGGGCCCGCGGCTGGATATTGGCCAAGGACGCGGGCAACCCGCGCATGCAGGAGATTGCCGGCGCCATCCAGGCCGGTGCCGCGGCCTACCTGGCGCGGCAGTACAAGACCATCGCTATCGTCGGCGTGGTGCTGGCCGCGCTGATCGGCCTGTTCCTCGACGGCACCACGGCCGCAGGCTTCGTGGTGGGCGCGGTGCTCTCGGGCGCGTGCGGCTTCATCGGCATGAACGTTTCGGTGCGCGCCAACGTGCGCACGGCGCAGGCGGCCACGCAGGGCATGGGCCCGGCGCTGGACGTGGCGTTCCGCGGCGGGGCCATCACGGGCATGCTGGTCGTGGGGCTGGGACTGCTGGGCGTCACGGGCTTCTACTGGTTCCTGGCGGGCCAAGGCGGCGCAGCGTCA
>JASLFM010000484.1 GCA_030150585.1 Acidovorax sp. | reverse complement strand
GCCGACAGCGCCGTGGTGGATGCGGCGCCCACGGCCCGCGTGGCCACGCTGGCGGCGGTGGACGTGGGCTCAGGCATTGGGCGCCCTCCCCGGCAGCACGCTCCACGTGACCGTTGCACGCAGCTCGAAGCCTGGGAGTGGATACCACGCCTGTTCGCCCGTGCGCTCCACCCACACGTTGTCCAGCTCGTAGCCGATGCGCGTGACCATGGGCACCAGGCCCAGCAGCTTCCACGCGGCAACGATCTGCCACGCATCGCCGCAGCGGCGCACCGTGACGCCGTTGCCGCGCCATACCTGCACGCCAGCCGACAGATCGATGGGCATGCCGCGCGCCCAGGCAGCGTATTCGCCCGCGTTGCGTCGGTACCAGGCCTTGCGGGACTTGGCGCTGCGCGGGTGCTCGCCGGGGCACCAGTAGTTCGCGGCCACGGCCTGGCGGTACTCGTCGCTGGTGGGGTCGGGGTTGAGCCAGCGGCCGGGCACGGGGCGGCCGCCCTGCGGTGTCTCCTGCCAGGGCGCGTTGTCGCCGTGCGCGGTGATGTTGACCATGGGGGCGATGTCCCACGCGGCCAGGTCGGGGCGTACGTCGATGAGCCGCTCGGCGGACCAGGGCAGCAGGCGCGAGATCTCGCCCGCCCGGAACAGGCGCACGCGCCACTTGGCCAGGGTGAGGCCTTTGATGCGCTCGCGCGCCTGGTCGAGCGCGGCGGCCGCAGTCCCGTACAGCGTGGCCGGCACGCCTGCGGCCGCGAGGTGTTTGAGGTAGTCCATGGGTGCCTTTCGGGCGAAAAAAAGCCGCCCAGGGGCGGCTTGTGGGGAGTTGCGGCGCAGCGCTATGGCCGCTCGGTGTCGAGTACGGGCGCGTCGATCACGGCCTGGGCGTCGATGGCGTGGCCCGCTGCCTGCAGGATGGCAAGGCCTGCGGGCAGGTCGGGGTTGTCCAGGTCGATGAAGGTGCGCACGCTGCAGTCCTTGACCACCGCCTGCACGTTGTGGTCAGGGTCAGCCAGGATGGCCCACTTGAGCGGGCCAAAGCGGTCGAAGAAGGCGCCCACGGTGATATGGCGCAGCAGTGGCATGGGCGCAGGCTCGTCCTGCTGCGCAGCCACGCGCCAGGCGCCTGGAAAGTGTTTTTCGGCGATGGCCTCGTCGGCCTCGATGGTGTCAATGACGGTTGCGCCGTCAACATCCAAGATTTCGATGCGCATATCAGCCTGCCTTGGTGATGGTTAGATTCACGCAGCCGTTGCCGCCCTTGCCGCTCGCAACACTTGCGCCGCAAGCGCCGCCTCCAGCGCCCTGCCCGCCTGCCCCGCCGACGCTGGAGCTACCCCCGGCACCGCCTCCACCGCCAAATCCGCCAGCGCCGCCGGCCGTGCCTGTTGCCCCCGCCCCGCCCAAGCCGACATCGGATCGCGGATACAGCCCGTAGGCAAAGAAGGCCACAGTAGGCGGAGGTGTCGAGGGAGTTGCAGAATCCGCGGCGACCGCCGCCCCTACGCTGCCGCCCGCACAGGATTGCGCCCCGTTGGTGATTGCCGACGATCGGCCCAAGCCAGTTCCCGCCAGATTCACCGCTGCGCCACCCGTGCGGGCCTGCGTGCCCGTAGCCGATCCGGCCTGCAGGCCCGGGAACCACACATCAGCACCCGTAATGGTTGAGACGACAGCCGCAGGGTTCACGGGCCCGCTCGCCGCGCCAAGGCCGCCCTCGCCACCCGTCGCCGTCAATATCACGACGCCATTGAGTTTGACTGTCGTCGTTCCGCCTGCGAGCCCGTTGGCGCCACCCGAGACGCTGGCACCGCCAGAACCAACGATGACGTCGATCACATCATTGGCCTCACACTGGATGCGCTTGATGCCACAGGGACCGCTGTTGCCACCGACAGCCATGGTGTTGGCTGCCCCGCTGCCGCCAGCGCCGATGATGGCAATGTCCACTGCGCAGGCAAGTGGGATCGTGTACGTACCTGACTGCGCGAAGGACAAGACGTAGCTGCCACTGCCGCCCGCACCAGCGCCGCCGAATGCCTGAGAAAAATTGATCGTCATGCGAATGTGCTCCCGCTGTGCGTCGTTTCGAACTTCCCGCGCGTAGGCCACCGCATGGGCGCTTCTGGCACTTCACCGGCCACAGTGTTCGTGGTCCAGTTGATCCAACAGGCGGAGCCCGATGCGTTGCGCCCGCCCACGGTGTCGCCCTTGAGGAACCCTGCAGGGATGGTGAGCGTGATGCCCGCCGTGGTGGCGATGTAGTACACGCCAGCGACAGCCGTAGTGTTCGCGGTGATGGTCTGCGTGATGCGCCCCGAGTCCATCGAAGTCCAGTCAGCTGATACGCCGGGCTGGCTCAACGTCACGTCCGCAAGGTTGTTGAGCAGCAGCCAGAAGCGGCCGTTGTGCTTGACGCACGCGGGCTTGTTGAGCGGACCTGCGAGCGTGGGCCATAAGCCCTTGAAGTTGGCCGCCGCCAGCGCGGGCGCTGCGGCGTTGGCTGCGTCCAGCGCGGATTGCTGGGCGGCCAAGGCGCTCTCTTTGGAGCTGAGCGAGTTGATGTAGGCCGCCTGGCCCATCTCGCCGAAGCGGACGGACACGGCGGGCATGGCGTTCCCATACGTGTACGCGTCTTGGTTGAACGTCAGTGAACCAAGGGGTGGGTACACCGGAACGACAGGCGCGTCCGGAGGGACTACTGGGTTGGTCATATGTTGCCGTCCACTTTGAGAGTTACGCGGGCTTCGGTGGGGCCTTCCGCTCGCACGGTGCCCGTGACGAAACCCACGGTGCTGATGTGCCCGTACTGGGGCAGGTCGCTGGCCTCAATGGCCACGGGCGTGTCGATGATTTTTTCGAGCAAGCGCTCGATGCGCGGGGCCTCGCTGGCGTCGACCACCACCGATGCGGTGATGACCTTGGCCACGCGGCCCTGGCGGCGCTTGTAGGTGCCGTCGTCGCTGCGCTTGAAGTAGCTGTAGCTCTTTGGCGTGACCTCGGCGCCGTACTCGGTGCCATTGCGCTTGGTCTTGGGCGCGAGCATGACCTGCCACTGGCCTACGCACAGGTAGCCCAGCTCGGCCAGGGCTGCGGGGTCGTTGCGCTTTAGCTCCACCTCCAACTCAGCGGCCGGGCGGACGGGCCACCCGGCTTGCGTGAGCTTGTTGGTGCGCTGCAGGTTGCCGAAGAGGTATTCCCACTCGCCGAAGGCCTGCTCCCACATGTCGGCGTTGCGGGTCCTGAGGACCGTGCCGCCGGCCTGGTCGCGCAGGGTGACCACAATGCTGTCCGCCTCGGCCTCGTACATGGCGAAGCCGTTGAAAAACGGCGGGTGCAGCACGTACTTCATGCCGCCCGCACGCCTGGCCTTCGTGAACAGGTACTCGTCGAAAGGCGCCAGGCGGTTGGTGGGCGCGTTCTCGTCCTTGAGCCAGTAGCCGCCCGCGATGGCACGGGAGTCGCTGGGCGCCCACGTGTTTTGCGGGGGTGCCGTCACGTCCTTGGTGCATTCGTGGGTCCAGCCGGCATCCACGCGTCGGTCGCCCTTCACGTAGTTGCCGGCTGTCCACGCGACCTCGCCCACACTGGCATCGATAGCGGGGATGTTGGTCCCCGCGCCGATCATGGCCTCGGTGATGGTGATGGGTAGCAAGATGTTCAAGGTTTCAGCTCCTTTGCAAGGGCTTTCGCCAGCTCCTGCACGTTCATCACTTCCACACGGTCAGCGTTGCCGCCTTCGCTCACGTTGTCGCGCTGGTCCACGTAGTCGGGCAATGGCTTGGTGTTCACCTCAACACCTTCAACCCGTGCAGCGATGGCCTCCAGCAAGCCCACGACGCGCCGCCAGTCGGCGTCTCCATCCGATGCATCCGATCCAGCCCGCATGCGAGCAGTGTCAGAAGCCCCGTAGAGGCGCGAAGGCGGCAGGTACGGCGTGCCTTTGTCGCGGGCGAGCAGATCCATCAACGCGCGGTTGTCAGCCGCGGGAATGATTCGCTCGCCCTCGTGGATCTGGGCCAGCATGTCGTACGGCACGTAGTTGGTGCCGACCGCGAATTGCGGGATACCGTTGGCGGCGTACCACTTCTCCCAGTCCTGCGAATACAGGCCGCTGAGCGCCGACATTTCTGCCGGGGTGAGCTTGTTTTCCTTGATGTAGGCGTTCAAGCCCTCCACGTCGCCGGTGCCGTCGAACTTGTGATAGCCGGCCGCAACCGAGTCCAGGCGCGCGATCTTGTCGGAGTCCGTGACCACCTCGTAGCCCACGCCGGCCGTGCCCAGGTAGACCGGGGTCTTGTACTTGCCGTCCGCGTTCGAGGTGCCGCCGGGGCCGAAGACCGGGCCGCCAGAGCTGCCGCCGCCGGGAGTCTTGCCATCGGCCGCTTTGGCGGCCCTGAGAAGGTCCTCGATCTGCCTGATGGCCTCGGTGACGGACAGCGTGGCCTGCCAGGTGCCGTTCGCAATGTCGAGCTGCTGCCTCCAGTAGTCGAGCATCTCGTCCAGCCGGTCGAGCTGCAGCTTGTTGTTACGCAGCGTCTGCTCGGCCGTGCTGAGCTGGTCGGTGCCGGCGGCTTCGAGGTCCTCCAGCAGGCCGGCCAGCACCAGCGTGTCGCGCTCGCGCTCGAACTGCGTGGCGTATGCCTCGGAGCTGAGCCCGCCGCGCGCGGCCGTGATGGACTCTTTGAGCCCAGCCAGGTCGGGCAGCTGGCCCGAGCGCGCCTTGCGCACAGCCTCCTCGATCTGCACCCAGCCGACCGCCGCCTGCGCGGCCGCCGTGCTGGCCACCTGGCCGCGCAGATCGCGCACGCTGGCGTGCGCGGTGTCTACGACGGCGCTCCAGGCTGTGACGATCTGCTGCTGGGCTGCGATGGCAGTTTGCAGTGCCTTGCGCTCCACGTCGGCGGCGCGCTGCAGCGCTGCATAGGCGTCGTCCAGCTGCTTGCGTGCCTCCTCTTGCTTCTGGCGGGCCCTTTCCTTCTCCGCGGCAGCGAGGTCCTCGGCCGAGTCGGTCACGCTGGCAAAGGCGCCAGACACGGCCAACAGCACGGCAACGACCTTGGCGCCCTCTTCGCCCATGGCCATGTAGTGCTCCACGAGCTTGCGGAACTCTTCACGGGTCTTGGGCGCAGCCATGCCGAGCTTGTCGAACTCAGCGCCCACCTGGCGGGTAACGACGGCGCGGCGCTCTTCGTCGCTGTAGTAGTTGGCGTAATACGTGTTGGCGTTGGCCGCCAGCGTGTCGATACCGCCCGAGGCCTTCATGAGGGCCTCGAATGCCTTATCGGTCATGCCGGCAAAGCCGTCGATGCTGTCGCCCAGCTGCACGAAGATGGTCTGGATGCGGCCGATCTCCTGCACGGCTTTGCCCAGGTCCTCGATGCTGACGCTGTCGCCGAGCTCCTCCAGCATCTTGCTGGCCCAGCTCGGCAGGTCCATGTCGAGCAGCACGGTCCGCGTGTCCTTGGCGATCTCGGCCAGGTACATCTTCCAGCCTTCTTCACCGTCGGCGAAGTTGCGGGGCGCCCACTTGTCGGCCCGGTTGTCGTTCCAGTTCAGCAGGTCACGGCCCGCCTTGCTGATGCGGAACGATCCGAAGCCCGGGTCTTCGCTGGAATCGTCGGCGTAGGCTGTGGCTACCTCGTAGCCCGCCTGGCGGCCGAAGGCCTTGGCGATACCGTCAAGCGTACCCACCACGCTCTTGGCCACAGAATCAACGCCCGACTGCACCTTGGCGTCGTACTCGCGCTGGATGCCCATGCTGAAGTGGGCGTTGTCGTAGATGTCGCGCCCACCTTGCAGGCCGCCGGCTTCGCTGTATATGGCGCCAGCACCCCAGTGTGGAGTGCCGGACTTGTCCTTGAACAGCGAAGAGCCCAGCAATGCCAGGCCGCCGAGCGCCCAGCCCCAACCAGGGATGGAGCCCAGCAGGTTGCCAAAGCCCATGATGCCGCCAGCGCCCGCCGTGGTGGGGCCCGCGAGGCCCGCAGCAAGCGATGCACCGTTGAAACCTGCCATGAACTCGGTGCCAATGCCGCCCAGGCTGAACAGGGATGAGCCATTGCCAAGCAGGCCGAGTGCATTGCCACCGCCACCTAGCGCCGCCTGTGCGGCGCCGCCGAAGCCGGAGCCGAAGATGCCGACGCCGATCTGGATGAGCCACTTGCGCACGACGAGCTGGTACAGCACATCGAGCACCGAGGCCTTCAGAACCTGGCCGAGCTTCTTGAACACGTTGGAGCCGCCGTCCCAGATGTTCACCCACACGTCGTGTGCGGTGTTGTCGATGCTCTGCCACAGGTTGGACCAGCCGCGTGCGGCTTCTTCGCGGTCTACCTTGGTGCCGAGGAGTTCGTTGCGTTCCTTGAGCTGCTCGATCTGCGCGGCAAGCGCCAGCATCTCCTCGGACATGAAGCCCTTGACGGTGGCGTTGCGCTCCATCTCGGCCAGCGTGGCCTCTTTGGTGAGGATGAGCGCCCGATTGCGGGACTGCAGGATGGCGACCTGTTCGCGCTGGCTGAGACCGATCAACTCGATCTCTTCGCGCATTGTCTTGTTCTGGTCGGTGAGCGTTGCCACCTCTTGCCAGGCGGCCTGCGCGATCTTCTTGCGGGCCTGATACTCAGCCTCGGCGATCTTGACGAACTCTTCGCGCTCCTTGTTCTCCTTCTCGGCTGCAAGCATCGTCTCCACGGCTTGGCGAAGTTGCACGGCCTGTGCCTCAGTCACCTTCACCTTGCCCGTGCGCAGCTGGTCCAGGACC
>JASLFM010000567.1 GCA_030150585.1 Acidovorax sp. | reverse complement strand
CAGGCAGGCTCGCAGTCTCACTGCCAGCGTCAGCAAAGAAAAAGGGCTTGGATTGCTCCAAGCCCTTGGTTTCTCTAGTCTTTTAGTGGTGGGTGCTGACGGGGTCGAACCGCCGACCTACGCCTTGTAAGGGATTAGAAGGCCCTTATAAATCAACAGCTTGCGGCGCTTGCCAACTTCGCCGCGCCAACCAGCACCTACGGCTCGGCCAATTTTACCGCACGGCGTTTTTTGCCAACTACTGGCACGCTTCGCAAGAGCCCTCGCCGGACAGGTCGCAGGCTTTGCCAAGGGGGAAGTCTTCGGCTTGGGCCGTGGGTCCATTCGCCAGCGCATGGAGGTTGTCGCGCAGGCGGAAGCCCAGCAGCGGCCAGAGTTCCTCCGTGGAGTTCTCCAGGGCAATGCGCTCGCCGATTTCAGCATTGTCGTTCTCCGGGGACACGCTGACGGAGGGGCGGCCAACAACCGCATAGCCGTTGCGCGCCGTTAGCACGGCCCAGCGAAGCACCTGCCCGGAGTGGGATACGTGCTTGACGATCTCGACGTGCTCGATCTCGGCTTGAAGATCATCGGGCGTCACGCGCGGCGCCTTGTTGGCCTTGGCCTGAATCTCGCGCTCCAGGGAGTCGGGGCCGGGGTCGATGACAGGGAGCTTGAGGGTGGTCATGGTTTGCTTTCAGTAGTGCCGCCATCCGGGCGGCGCGGGGTCACTGGCCATGCTTCGGTGAGGGTTCGGACATCAGCCGCGTGCCCATCAGCCGCTGCCGCGAACGCCGTTCGCTCTCGGCTGCAGACAGCGAGTAGTTCACTGACGGTAGCGGCGTACTCAGCGACGGAGGCGGGGGGAGCGTCAGCGAGTCGGCGGGCAGCTTCGGACAACTGGCCGCGCAGCCCGTCAGACTCAGTGCGAGCAGCGTCACGGTCACGGCGAAGGGAAATTTCACGGGTGCGGGCAGCATTCAGGGCCTCCACATAGGTCTTGTTGACGGCGCGCTCGTCGGCGCGGGCTTTGGACACGGCGCGCAGGCGCTCGTCGGATTGCTCCAGGCGCACCTCGGCCACGGCGGCATCCATGCGGGCGTCTTGGAACACCCATACCGCAGCAGCGGTCATGCCAGCGGCCAGCAGGTGGGTGATGAGCGCGAGATTCATGCTGCCCACCACTTCCACCAGCGCAGCCACATGGCTATCAGGATGGGGTTCATGCCGCACCGTCCTTGCACAGCGTGCTTTCAGCCTGGCGGCGGTTCTGCAGGCCCTGAACGAACACACCGCCCGAATAGCTCCACGCGGGTTTGCCATCCGGGTCTACGGCCAGCGCGTTGCAGCCTTGGAGCACGGCACCGCCGTTGATGAGGCGCACGGCACGCGAGCCGCAGGCAGCGTCCTTGCCTACGTTGATGGCGAACATGGTCAGGCCGATCAAGCGCTTGGCGGTCAGGTAGTCCCAGTTCACGCAGCCCAGCACGGCATAGCCGTACTCCAGCAGCGTGGTCTTGTTGACGGCCTGGCACTGGTCACTGGTCAGCTTGGTACCCACCACCGCAGCGCGGTCGGTGCGGCCGGCGCAGTAGGTCGGCAGGCCGCCCGCAAGGTGGTCGGCATACACCTGCAGCACGTTGCCCTCCCAGCGCTCCAGCGTGGTGTAGGCAAGCGGGCTGGTCAGGGCAGCCAGCAGCGCGGCGGGGATTGCGCCCTTGCGCGCCAGGTTCGCGGGTACGCGCGGCGGTGCTGGAAGGTCTACGCCGCTCACTCGTCCATCTCCAGCGGCGCCATGTCGGAGTCGTGTGGCACTGGCCGACCCGTGGCACGCATCAGGTCGATGCGTAGCTGGCGCTCCTGCTGGCGCAGTTGATGCGCCGCGTCATCCCGCTTGTTGGCCTCGATCCGCATGCGGTTGGCCTCGCGCTTGTAGTACCAGGTGATGAGCAGGCCGATGATGGCGACGGCAGCGCCGATATAGGCAGCGACATCGGTCGCTGTCCACTTTCCCGCTACGGCAACAGACCCACCGATGATCGTGGCCTTGTTCCCAGCGGCGCCGATGGCTTCGAGGGTTTCTGTTTTCATGAGCCCGGATGATTCCGGGCTGTGGCGAGAACGTAGAACCCTATACGGGGGCAGTCGGCCAGCCGGTGGTCACGTCGATAGACTGGAGTGCAGCAAATTCTCCACCTGCTGCATCAATCTAGGGAATCTATGCATCTCCGGACGACTGCAGCACCCAGGTATGGCGGGGCGTTCACACGTTGACGTACACCGCGTAGGCAAACAGTTCATCGAGGTCTGCATCAGAAAGGTTCAACAGCGCAGCCAACGTCTGCACTGTCTCGCTACTGCGACGCCACTCTGTCGTGCGCAGGAACGCGCTGCGCGCCCGGTAGCGATTGTCAGCGTCTTCGATCAGATCAATGGCCGCAAGCACGTCGTCGTGCGTGATACCGCGTAGGTCAAACATGGCTCGCTCGCCTTGAGCAGGCGTGCACACCTGCGGCACTTGCGGAACAGCAGGCGCTTCTTGCGCATCCGCCAGCCTCCAACTTCCGGGGTGCTGCTCTTCGGCGAATTCGGGCGTTGCCACGATGGTATTGGCGACGCTTCCGCTGGCGTTGTAGATTTCAATGATCGGCATCTCACACCCCCGTGTCTGCGTAGAACTTCAGGTGTGCGTAGCCCTTGCCGCCATTACCGCCATTCCCACCTGCAGTAGCACCTCCGCCGGCACCGAGGCCGCCGTCGCCACCGCCGCCAGTGCTGCTGTTTGAACCTCCGCCACCGCCGTTTACACCACTGTTCGCGGCCGTTGCTGAAGCAGCCGTTCCTCCGCCGCCGCCGCCATTCCCGGCCTGCGTTACGCCAAGGCCCTGGCCGCCAGCGCCGCCAAAAAAGCTGATGCCCCACTCACCGCCAGAGGCATCTGCGAAAATTCCGGCCGAACTTGTTGTCTGCTGGCCATATGCGGATGCGACACCAATAGCACCGCCGCCGGTATAGTTGACCGATGCGCCGCCAGTGCCTCCGCCGCCAGAACCATCGACGCTGGCAGATGTGGTGGCGTTGCCCCCTTGGGCCGTAACGTCAACGCCAGCACCGCCTGTTCGCACGGTTCCAGCTGCCCATCCGGGCTTAACGCTAGCCGCACCAAAGTCCCAGTTTGAGGATGGCGACGGCCCATTACCAGGAGCAGAACCAGAATTGAACAGCCCCCCAGGACCGCCATAGGCAGTGTAAGTGACGCCATTCACCGTAACTGTGGTATCTCCGCCAGCAGTCCCGTTACCGTCGCTAGCTGATCTGCCAGCGCCACCAGCACCAATACTAACGACTACGTTCGCACCCTTAACTACCCGCACAGCCTTTGCGCCCCATGAGCCATAGTAGCCTCCAGTAGCGTTCGATCCGCGCGCACCCCCACCCCCCGCCCCCATGGCACGAACGACAACGATGCCGTCCTGTGGCGCCGTCCAGGTGCGCGAGGTGAAGAAGTTGGTTGCGAGCGAGGGAGCGAGTACACCAGCACTGCTTGGCAGTGAATCCCCCGCAGGCAGTTGCTGAATGCGTCCGCCAACACGGACCAATGGGAGCCGAGTGGCCATTACAGGATCACGTAGCCAAGGTCATCCGTCACCAGCTCGGTCGCGCTTTTGGCCGTGCCAAGCTCCTGGCACACCTTGCCGGTGTTCGCCGTGTCGGTGGGGTCGAGCGCGGTCGGGATGACGCCACCCGCGGTGCCCAGCCAGTAGCGGCCGCCCGGCGTCAGGCCCGTGAGCGCGGAATTCGTGCTGTCCAGCGGGTACACGGTGGCGTTCGCGGCGTTGGCCACGGCATCCTTGACATAGCCATCGGCCTGGCGGCCGTTGGAGTTGTCCGCCAGGCGCACGTTGAGCGAGCCAGCGTTGGCGTGGAAGTTCACGAACTTGCCTGCGCCGATGGCCTCGCTGGCGGGCGCGATGATCGTGTTCGCGCCGATGCCGACAGGCATCAGGCTCATGTCGATCTTGCCGGTCGAGTCGGTAGCCACCAGCTTGCCCGCGTCGGCCGCACCAGCGGAGACGGCCAGGCCGAACAGTTGGCGGGTCTTGCCGGAAACACGGGCCAGAAAGCCCTGGGTGGGTTGCGTTGCCATGGTGGTTACTCCATTTCGATGGGGTCTTGAAGATTCAGCGCGATGCGCTGGGGGGAAAGGGCCGTGCCGATCAGCACGTCAAAGCCGGTGGTCGGAGGCGTGGCGGTCAGGGAGCCAGCAGCGCCCAGGTACAGGCGCGCTCCGGGCGGCCAGTTCCAGGATTCGTCATCCATCACGCCGGATCGCATGACGTTCACAGGTTCCCCTGCCTGGGCCGCGGTGATGGTCACCCCCAGCAGCAGGAAAACATGGTCCTCGTCGGAAGCGTCGAGGACGCGGGCATAGCCGTGCTCGTCCTCCCAGACCACGCGCAGCGCAGAGAGCGGTTCACCGGCCTGGCGCTGTAGCGCTGCGCCGCCTGCTGGACCGGGTTCCCCTGGCCTGCCCTGCGGCCCGGGTACCCCCCGC
>JASLFM010000421.1 GCA_030150585.1 Acidovorax sp. | reverse complement strand
GCCGTCACGTCGGCATGCTCGCGCGAGATGGTGCGGTACTGGGCCATGTCGGCCATGATGTCTTCGCGCGAGAGCAGAAAGTCGAGCTCTTCGAGGCGCTGGGCGTAGCGCTCCAGCTGGCTTCTGAGAAAGGGTTTCATGGGGGATGGGGAAAAGGGGTGCTACTATTTTGGTAGCTTGTAGCGCTTGCAGGGCGGGCGCAAGCAGCCGTTTTTGCTCGTGGGCGAGCGGCGCTACAGGCCGCTTTTGCTCTTGGAGCGCAGGAACAGGCGCGAGACGGTCTGCGCTGTCTGGGCGCGCGACTCGGCGTCGCCGGCGCGCAGCTCGGCCAGGGTGCCGTGCAGCATCTTCTGGGTCAGGCCGCGCGAGAGGGCCTCGAGCACGGCGTCCACGTCCTCGCCCTTGGCCAGCAGCTTCTTGGCGCGCGCGATCTCCAGGGCACGCCATTCGTCGGTCTGAGCGTTGAGCTGCTGGATCAGCGGCACCACGCCGCCCACGGGGCTGCGCTGGTCCATCCAGTGCATGAAGCTTTGCACGCCCGCGTCGATGATGGCCTCGGCTTGGGCCACAGCGGCCTGCCGGTTGGCCTGCGCAGTCTGCACCACGGTGGCGAGGTCGTCCACGGTATAGAGGTAGACGTCCTGCAAGGCCTTGACCTCGGGCTCGATGTCGCGCGGTACGGCCAAGTCCACCATGAACATGGGGCGGTGGCGGCGCTTCTTCAACGCCCGTTCCACGGCACCCAGGCCGATGATGGGCAGGCTGCTCGCGGTGCAGCTCACCACGGCGTCGAATTCGTGCAGGCGATCGGGCAGGTCGGCCAGGCGCATGACCTCGCCGCCGAAGCGCGTGGCGAGCTTCTCGCCGCGCTCCAGCGTGCGGTTGGCGATGGCGATGTGCTTGGGGTTCTTGGCCGCGAAGTGCGTGGCGCACAGCTCGATCATCTCGCCCGCGCCCACGAAGAGCACGCGGATCTGGCCCAGGTCCTCGAACAGCTGGCCCGCCAGGCGCACGGCTGCGGCGGCCATGCTGATGCTGTGCGCACCGATGTCGGTGCTGGTGCGCACCTCCTTGGCCACTGCGAAGCTGCGCTGGAAGAGCTGGTTGAGCGTGGTGCCCAGGGCGCCCGCGCCTTCGGCGGCGCGCACGGCGTCCTTCATCTGGCCCAGGATCTGGGCCTCGCCCAGCACCATGGAGTCCAGGCCGCTGGCCACGCGGAAGGCGTGGCGCGCGACGAGGCTGTCCTCGAGCGTGTAGGAGTGCGAGCGCAGCAGCGCGGGGCTCACGCCGCCGCTGTGCGCCAGCCAGCCCAGTGTGTGGTCCAGCGCGGGCTGCGCGGCGGCGCAGTAGATCTCGGTGCGGTTGCAGGTGGAGATGATGGCCGTCTCCACGCCCGGATGGCGGCCCGGCATGCCGGCCAGCGACTGGCGCAGGCCTTGCAGCGTGGGGGCGATCTGGTCGAGCGCGAACGCGAAACGGCCGCGCAGGTCGAGCGGTGCGGTCGTGTGGTTGATGCCGAGGGCCCAGACTGCCATATGGCGCGATTATAAAATTTGTGGCTCCTGCGGGCAGGCTTGCCCGCATAAGCCTTGATCTACATCATTTTTCATGGGCCCGCTCGCCAGCCTGAACCACCTGCTGAACTTCGCTGCGCCCGCCCTGGCGCTGGCTGTGCTGCTCGCCCTGGGGGGGCGGTTGTTCCTCAAAAAATCGGCCTCAGCGCATTCCTGGTGCACGCAAGTAGCTATCAACTTCATAGTGGGCTGCGCGGTGCTGGCCGCCGGGCTGGTCTGGCTCGGGCGCGACGGCAAGATGCTCACCTACGCCGCCCTGGCGGTGGCCTGCGCGAGCAGCCAGTGGGCGCTGCAGCGCGCCTGGCGCTGATCGCTTAGCGCCGATCGCTAGTGCCCGGCCTGGCCGAGCAGCCAGGCGCGGAAGGCCTCGAACGCGCCGTTCGCCGGCCGCTGCGCGGGGCGGCACAGGTAGTAGCCCCGGTCGAGTGCCACCGGCCGGTCGATCGCGATGGCGATGCGCCCCGCCGCGAGGTCTTCCTCCACCAGGCAGCGCTGCACCACGGCCACGCCCAGCCCGGCGATCACGGCCTGCACGAGCATCGCCACCTGCTCGAAGTCGGCCGCGGGCGCGATGGGCGGGTGCGCGCAGCCCATGCCGTCGAACCAGGCTGCCCAGTTGTCCGGGTAGTTGGTGTGGGCCAGCAGCGGCCGCGTGAGCAGGTCCTGCGGCGCGCGGATGGCGCCGGGGCCCAGCAGGTCCGCCGGGCGGCAGATGGGCACCAGCTCGCGCCCCACGATGTAGTCGGCCGCGATGCTGGCGGCGGGCCAGTCGCCCGTGCCGATGCGCACCCAGGCATCGATCTCGGGGGCCGTCAGCGGGTCGTCGCGCCGGTAGGGCGCGAACGAAAGCGTGATGTCCGGGTGGCGCGCGCTGAAATCCGGCAGGCGTGGAATGAGCCAGTGGCTGAACAGCGTGGGCGTGACCGACACGCGCAGTTGCCGCCCCGTGCGGCGCATGCGCACGGCGCGCGTGGCCGACTCGATGGTGGTGATCGATGGGCCCACCGCGTCCAGGTAGTCGCTGCCCGCGCGCGTGAGCACGCTGTGCCGGCCCTCGCGCGTGAACAGGGCCAGGCCCAGGTGTTCCTCCAGCCGCGCGATGGCCCGGCTGATGGCGCCCTGGGTCACGTTCAGCGCCTCGGCCGCCTGCGAAAAGCTGCCCAGCCGCGCAGCGGCGGCGAAGGCATGGAGTTCCGACAGCGAGGGCGAGTGCATGCGCATGGGCGATGTATGAGCGTTGGTAATGAATTGGCGCCATTTTGTCGCTTTTCGCGTCCGGCCGCGCTGCCGAGAATGCGGCACCCATCAACGCTCCGGAGGAATCCCCCATGGCACTGCGCCGTACCCTGTTGTCCACCCTGGCGGCCTGCGCGGCGGCCGCCACGCTCGCGCCCCTGGCCCATGCCCAGGGCGGCGACTACCCGAACCGGCCCATCAAGCTCATCGTGCCGTTCGGCGCGGGCGGCTCCACCGACATGGTGGCGCGCCTGCTGGCCGACAAGATGGGCCAGATCCTGGGCAAGGCCGTGGTGGTGGACAACAAGGCCGGCGCGGGCGGCTCGATCGGCGCGGACGCCATCGCCAAGGCCGCGCCCGACGGCTACACCATCGGCATGGCCACGGTGAGCACGCACGGCGCCAACCCTGCCATCTTCTCCAAGCTGCCCTACGACGCGGTCAAGGACTTCGCGCCCATCACCAACGTGATGAGCGTGCCCAGCGTGTTCGTGGTGCACACCAGCGTGCCGGCCAAGACCATGAAGGAGTTCATCGCGCTGGCCAAGGCCCATCCCGGCAAGTACACCTTCGCCTCGCCGGGCACGGGGTCGCTGGGCCACGCCAATATCGAGAACTTCATGAACCTCGCCGGCATCGACCTGCTGCACATCCCCTACAAGGGCGCGGGCCAGGCCATCAACGACGCTCTGGCGGGCCAGGTCAACGCAATGACCGACAACCTGCCCTCGACGCTGCCGCACATCAAGAGCGGCAAGCTGCGTCCGCTGGCCGTGCTGGCCCTCAAGCGCAGCGAGGTGCTGCCCGACGTGCCCACCTATACCGAGCTGGGCTACCCCGGCATGGGCGACGGTGGCTGGTTCGGCCTGGTGGCGCCCGCGGGCACGCCCAAGGAGGTCATCGCCAAGCTCAACGCCGCCGCGCACAAGGCCATGGCCCTGCCGGATTACCTTGAGAAGCAGAAGGGCATCTCGGGCGAGTCCATGGGCAACACGCCCGAGCAGTTCGGCAAGCAGATCCAGGCCGCCATCGACCGCTACACCGCCGTGGCCAAGCGCGCCAACATCCGCCTCGACTGATGCAGGTGCCCGACTTCCTGCGCCCCCGGCCGGACACCCCGGTCGAGGTGCTGCCGCCCACCGTGCCCGCCCTGCCGCTGGTGTGCGACTCGCCGCACAGCGGCACGGCCTACCCCGAGGACTTCGGCCACGTGGTGCCCATGGCGCTGCTGCGCCGGGGCGAGGACACGCATGTGCACACGCTGTGGCACACGGCGCCCGCGCACGGCGCCACGCTGCTGGCGGCCACGTTTCCGCGCACCTACATCGACGTGAACCGCAGCGACACCGACCTGGACCCCGCGCAGATCGACGGCGCGTGGCCCGTGCCGCTGTCGCCCGGCGTGAAGACGCAGCAGGGCCTGGGCCTGATCTGGCAGCGCATCAGCAAGGACGGCGTGGCCACGCCGCTGTATGCGCGCCTGCGCACGGTGGCCGAGGTGCAGCACCGCATTGCGCACTACTGGCGGCCCTACCACGCGGCGCTGCAGCAGGCCATCGACGCGAGCGTGCAGCGCTTCGGCGCCGTGTGGCACCTGAACCTGCACTCCATGCCCAACGACGTGTACCGGCGCCTGGGCCGCCAGGATGCGCCGCCGCTGGCCGACTTCGTGCTGGGCGACCGCGACGGCACGACCTGCGCGCCCGAGTTCATCCACCTCATCGGCGAGACGCTGCGGGGCTTTGGCTACAGCGTTGCCTACAACGAGCCCTACAAGGGCGTGGAACTGATCGGCCGCATCGGCCAGCCGCACCTGAACCGCCACAGCCTGCAGATCGAGATCCGCCGCCCCGTCTACATGGACGAGGACACGCGCGAGCCCAACGCGGGCTTCGAGCCGCTGCGCGCGCACCTGGACCAGTTGCTGGCCGTGATCGCGGCCTACGTGCGCGGCGCGCTCGCGTCGCGGGCCTGAGAAGCTCGCTTATGACAAAAAAAGCCCGGCGGTGCCGGGCTTTTTGCTTTGCAGGCGCGCAGCTCATGACGCGGGGCTGAACAGGTCCACACGGTCCGTGATGATGCCGTCCGTGCCCAGGGCGATCAGACGCTGGGCGGCCCAGTCGTCGTTCACCGTGTAGCTCAAGGCCCGCAGACCCGCGCCGTGCACGCGCCCGACCAGGGCCGCGTCCCACAGCGCGTGGTTGAGCACCATGGCCTGGCAGCCCAGATCCAGTGCGGTCTGCAGGTCGGTGCCGTTCGCCGCCAGCTTGTCCACGAGCAGGCCGCGCGGCAGCTGCGGTGCCGTGGCGCGCGCACCGTGCAGCGCCGCGGGCTGGAACGAGGTGAGCAGCGGCGGCACGGCATGGCCGGGCCAGATGCGCTGCAGCAGCTCGCCCACGGCGCGGCCCGTGGCCTCCTCCTCGCCCGGCGTGGGCTTGATCTCCACGTTCAGGAAGTGGTGGTTGGCCAGGCACCAGCGTGCCAGGGCTTCCAGCGTGGGAATGGCTTCGCCCGCATAGGCGCGCGAGTGCCAGCTGCCCGCGTCGAGCTGGGCCAGCTCGCCCATGGTGCGCTCGCCCGCCTTGCCGCGGCCGTTGGTGGTGCGCTCCAGCGTGGCGTCGTGCAGCAGGAACAGCACGCCGTCGCGCGAGAGCTTGGCATCGCATTCGAACATGCGCCAGCCGTGGTGCGCGCCCAGGCGGAACGCGGCGAGCGTGTTCTCGGGCGCGAGCTTGCCCGCGCCGCGGTGGGCGATCCAGCGGGGGTAGGGCCAGGCGGTCTTCACAAGCGCTTTCCGGTCGTGGCGTCGAACCAGTGCAGGCGGCTTTCGCGCGGGGTGACGTGCAGCGTATCGCCGGGCTGCGGCGAAGGCGCGCCCTCCTCGATGCGCACGATGAGCTGTTCGCCGCCCAGGCTCGCGTAGACCAGGCGCTCGGCACCCAGCAGTTCCACAGTGTCCACCTGCACGGCCCAGCCGGCGCCAGGGGTGACGTCCAGGTGCTCGGGGCGGATGCCCAGGATGGCGCCCGCCTTGCCGCCGAACGTCTCATTGGGGGCGTTCTTGAGCAGGTTCATGGGCGGCGAGCCGATGAAGCTTGCCACGAAGGTCGATGCGGGCGCGTGGTAGACCTCCTCGGGCGTGCCGAACTGCTCCATGTTGCCCGCGTTCATCACGATCATGCGCTGTGCCAGCGTCATGGCCTCGACCTGGTCGTGGGTGACGAACAGGCTGGTGATGCCCAGCTCGCGGTGCAGCTTCTGGATCTCGATGCGCGTTTGCGCGCGCAGCTTGGCGTCGAGGTTGGAGAGCGGCTCGTCGAACAGGAACACCTG
>JASLFM010000372.1 GCA_030150585.1 Acidovorax sp. | reverse complement strand
GGCATCAGCCACAGCGAGCGCAACCGGCCGGCAGCGCTGGCCGACGAAAAGCCCACCCAGAGCCAGCTCATCGGCCAGGCCATGACGGCCAAGGCCGTCAGCGCGGGCAAGGTCACGGCAGCCGAGGTGGCGCAGAAGGTGTTCGACGCCGTGGCCGCCAACCAGTTCTACATCTACAGCCACCCGCAGGCGCTGGGCAGCGTGCAGACGCGGCTCGAAGACGTGGTGCAGGGCCGCAACCCTACCGACGCCTTTGCCGACAAGCCTGAGCTGGGCGCTCAGCTAAGGGCCGCGCTGCGGGCGCGCTGAGCGTGCCGTGGCGGACTTCGGCCACACGCTTTTTCCCACGGCCATCGGCCTGTGCGGCATCGCCTGGGGGCCGCGTGGTGTGCGGGCCGTGCAGTTGCCCGAGGCCGATGCGCAGCGCACCCGGGCACGCATGCTGCGCGCCTGCGGCGAATGCGGGGCCGAAGCCGAACCGCCCGGCCCCGTGCGCAGCGCCATCGCGGGCATCCAGGCCTTGCTTGCGGGCGAGCCGCGCGACCTGCTCGACGTGGTGCTCGACATGGAGGGCCAGAGCGACTTCCACCAGCGCGTCTACGCCTATGCCCGCGCCATACCGCCCGGCAGCACGCGCACGTACGGCGATGTGGCCGAGGCGTTGGGCGACAGGGCCCTGGCGCGCGCCGTGGGGCAGGCCCTGGGGCACAACCCGTTCGCGCCTGTGGTGCCGTGCCACCGCGTGCTGGCGGCGGGGCAGCGCGCAGGCGGCTTCTCGGCCGAAGGGGGCACGCGCACCAAGTTGCGCATGCTGGAGATCGAGGGCGCACCGCTGGGCGCCGGCGGCCAGCGCGGCCTCTTCGACGCCGGCTGAGGGCGCCTACTCCTTCGACTCCTGTGTTTCCTGCGGCGCAGGCCGCACGAGCCGCACCGGCAGTGGCGTGCCCCGGCCCATGTCTGAGCGCGCCTCGCCCGTGGCCATGTCCACGGCCCAGCCTTGCTGGACCGACAACCGGCTTTCGCCCGCGCCGCCGCGCGCCACGTTGCCGTAGGCGTAGGGGTTAACGGTGGAGGTGTTCACGTTGGCCGTGGCCGTCCAGTGCCAGTCCTCGGGGGCATTGGGGAACAGGCGGGGGTTGAGGCCGGGGGGCTGGGTGGTCTTGTCCACGAGGCGCTTGAGCTCGTTCACGCGCGGCAGCCGCCAGGCCACCCCCTCGGTTTTCCAGCGCTCCGATGCCAGGGCCAGCGCCTGCGCCTGCGTGAGCAGCCGGGGCGAGCCTGCGCAGGCCTTGCCATTCCAGCGCATGCCTTCCACGCAGCGCGCCCAGGCCACGCGGGTCTGCGAATCGATCACGTAGGCGCCATCGGCCGACAGCGCGAGGTGGGGCTGCGCAGCCGAGAGGACAGGGCCGGCCTGCGCGGCCACGGCGGCGCAGAGTGCAAGGAATGGCCAATAGAGACGCAAGGCATGCATGAAGCGGGCTCCGGTGAACAGGCCCTGGGGATTGTCGGCGATCGCCAGCGGCTTGTGCACGCCGCGACAATCGCGCTCTTATGTCTACGTCACGTTATTTCAGGATGGCCCTGGTGCTGGGCCTGCTCTCGGCCATCGGCCCATTTGCCATCGACATGTACCTTCCGGCGCTGCCCGACATCGGCCGCAGCCTGCAGGCCGGGGTGGGCGCGGTGCAATGGAGCCTTACGGCCTTCTTTCTTTCGCTGGGTGTGGGCCAGCTCTTGTACGGCCCGGTGTCCGACATGGTGGGGCGCAAGCCGCCGTTGTATTTCGGACTGCTGCTGTTCGCGGTGGCCAGCGTGGGCTGCGCGATGGCGAGCGACATCGAGACCCTGGTGGCCCTGCGCTTCGTCCAGGGCCTGGGTGCCGCGGCGGGCATGGTGATTCCGCGCGCCGTGGTGCGCGACCTGCACACCGGCAACGAGGCGGCGCGGCTCATGTCGCTGCTCATGCTCGTGTTCAGCATTTCGCCCTTGCTGGCGCCTCTGGCGGGCAGCGGCGTGATTGCGCTGGCCGGGTGGCGCGGGGTGTTCTGGGTGGTGGCCGCGGCGGCCGTGGCGGGGCTGCTGCTGATCCGGCAGGCGCTGCGCGAAACGCGCCCGGCGTCCGAGCGTGTGGAAAGCAGCCTGGGCAGCGCGCTCGCGGGCTATGCCCTGCTTCTGCGCGACGGGCACTACCTCGGGCTGGTGTGTATCGGTGGGTGCTCGATGGCGGGCTTTTTCGTGTACCTCGCGGGCTCGCCGTTCGTGCTCATCAACCACTACGGGCTGTCCCCCGTGCAGTACAGCCTGGCGTTCTCGGTGAATGCTGCCGCGTTCTTCGCCATGGCCCAATTCACAGCCCGCCTGGGGCGCCGGTTCGGCCTGGTGCCCGTGGTCAAGGCAGCGGCCAGCGGTGCGGGTGGGGTGATGGCACTCATGCTCGGCTATTACCTCCTGGGCGGGGACCGGCTGGCTGCTCTGCTGGTGCTGTATTTCCTGGCCAGTGCGCTGATGGGCTTGGTGATACCGACCACCTCGGTGCTTGCCCTCGAGGAGCATGGCGCCATCGCGGGCACGGCATCGGCCTTGATGGGCACCCTGCAGATGCTCATCGGCGCGGCGGCCATGGGGGTGGTGGGGCTGTTCGCCAACGGCAAGCCGCTACCCATGGTCGTGGGCATGGCCACGGGTGCGTTCTTGGGGGTGGCCCTGACCTGGATCACGCTTGGACGCAGGTGCGGCCGGGCCGCGCACGCATAGCCGGGAACTGATACATCTTGGTGATTTTTTTGCGAATTGCAGCGTTCCCCTACCGCAGGTAGGGAATTTGAAAACTATAGCAAAAAACAGCAGCGTGACGCTGCTGTTTTGCTGTGTGCCGGGCGCTTGCGGAGATATAGATTGGTACGGCTGCAAAGCCAGAAATCGGTATTTATTTTTCGATGGAAAGTAAGACACTGGCATCGGCCTGGCGAAACATGAAAATGCATCCGTTGGAAATATTTTCATGGGGCGTCGTGCTAAATGAGCGAAGTCTGGTCTCGGCAGTTCCGAGAATGGCTGATTTACTGAAGGAACCATCATGAAAAAGTCTCTGATCGCAATGGCAGTGGTGGCAATCGCGGGTGTGGCGTCCGCTGCCGGCAGCAGTTCCAGCATCGCGGGAACGACGACATCTACGAATACGTCGTCTTCCACGATTTCGACCGCCGCCAGTGCCGGTACCGGTACCGCGCTGAGCGTCAACAACGCATCGTCCGATGCCAGCGCCACGGCCCATGCCGCGGGCGGCGGCTTCGGGGTGCCCGGCTTTGCCGTGGGCGGCGCGAGCGTGAACGGCAGCGCCACGAGCCAGGGTACGGTGTCGAGCATGGCGGTGACCTCGGGCAACGGCGCCGCCCTGGGCGGGGCCCAGGCCAATGCCTCCGGCACCTCGGGTGCGGGTGCCAGCTACAACGTGTCCGAACCGGGGGCTGGCGTGAGCGGCAGCGCCGATGGCGGCGCGACATCGACCACGCACAACGTGGCCGGATCGGCCGCAGGCCCCGGCGGCGGCTTCGCCCTGGTGACGAACACCTCGGGCACGACCTCGGGCTACGGCGCCACATCGGGCGCGATCGCAGGTGGCCCCGGCTCTGCTACCAGCACCTCGTCGGGCGCAGGCTCGATGGGCGGCTCCACCGGGCTGACCAATATTGCCGTAGGCAATGCCGGAACGTTCACCAACGGTGGCGGGACCTCCGGCGGCGCATGGGCTGGCTCGCTCGCCAACGCCCACTAAGCTGAGCAGCGTCTGTCACCGTGTTCGTCCGGGGTGCGCCTGGGGCGCATCCCGGATGCATAGGAGTTGGAAATGAAAACACTAATAATCATTTCGATGCTCTCGGTCTCTTTGGGAGCAGTCGCGCAGACGGCTAGCAGCAGCTCCGACAACAATGGCGCCTCCAGCTCCGTGGTGACGAATGCCGCAGGGAACCAGCAGTCCGTGTCGGTGTCCTCGCCGAGCTTCAGTTCGAGCAACAGCCAGTCCATTACGTTCATGAGCCCTGCGGAGAGCACTTCGACGATCAATTCGACGTCGAATGCCAATATCAACACCACATCCACGTCATTCGGCACGCAGAACATCAATACCAATACGAGTGGCACCACAACCCAAAACATCAACAACAACACCAGTGGCACTTCCAAGAACATCGTCGAGTACACAGGCAGCTACACGCTCAAGAACGTGCCCAGCGTCACGGGCCCGAACCTGACGACCAGCAACGACACCTGCATGGGCAGCAGCAGCGGCAGTGCCAACGGCACGGGCTTCGGTATCAGCTTCGGCACCACCTGGACCGATGAGCATTGCAAGCGCCTCAAGATGAGCCGCGAACTCTGGAACAAGGGCATGAAGGCAGCGTCGCTGGCCATGGACTGCATGGACGATGCTGCGCGGATCGCACTGGAGATCACCGGCACCAAGTGCCCTCAGTCCATGACCGCGGAAGAGCGGCGCGCGGCGTTTGGGCCCCAGGCATCGGCTGCGGGAGCTGCACCCAGCCCGGTGGCGACGACGGCCATGGTGGTGGCAAGCCCTGAGGCTGCCCCTGCATCCGCGAGACCCGATCCCGCG
This sequence comes from Acidovorax sp., assembly GCA_030150585.1. Taxonomy (GTDB): domain Bacteria; phylum Pseudomonadota; class Gammaproteobacteria; order Burkholderiales; family Burkholderiaceae_C; genus JASLFM01. The sequence goes on along the minus strand of JASLFM010000372.1, from coordinate 4,148 downwards.
GCGGCCGCACAGTACGCCCACTAGAAACGCCGGTGGCGCGCTTCAGACGCGCGCCGCCGTGGCATGCCCAAGGAGATGGCGATGAAAGTCTTCCCTGTATTCCTGCTGCTGTGCGTTTCCCTGGCCGCACAGGCTGCCGCGCCGCTTCCGCGCAATGCCGATCTGAAGATCGAGCGCGTCCCTTTCGGAAGTGGCCTGCAGAATGCGCCGGGTGTGGAGAACGCCCAGCCCGTGGCCGATTTCGGCGTGTGGCACGTGCCCCAGTACATGCCGGGCTATCCCACGTCGGCCACCATTTGGCCGCGCGTGGTTCTGGTGCGCTGCAAGGATGGATTGTGCGATGGATATGCCATTACCCCGAACATGGGGCCAGGCGAGTATCTATTCTTTCTGCCGGTCGAAAACAAATGAAAAAATTCTTGTGTAAATCAACGATGAATTCTGTGTGAATGTCGGTAAATGTCAGAAATGGAATGCGAAGAAGAATTTTTCGCAATGGGCTTGTCAATTGATTGAGTGCACCACATTGGTGGTTTCCGGTTGAAACTTGGGAAACTGCTGTAATTTTCTGATGGTGCGAGTGGATATTTTCTTTGGTTTCTTTTAGTGTCGAGTCCGGAAGGCGAAAGAGAACAGCAGACGCGGTGCCGCAAGGTGCCACAGGAGGTGGTATGGTTGCCATGCAGACGCATGCCGACGGTGCACAGACCATCGTGGGGCCCGAGGCCGCAGGCCGTGGCGATGGCTATTTCGGCGTGCTCCACAACCCCCCGTCCGTTTGGCCGGACCACATGGCGGGGCAGACTGAGCAGCCCGTGCGCGTGCTGCTGGTGGACGACGATGAGCACATCCGCCGCGTGATTGCGCAGGAGCTCATGGGGGACCCGCGCACGCTTCTCGTGGCCCAGGCAGGCAGCCTGCGCGAAGGCCGCCGCGCAATGAAGCAACACATGTTCGACGTGATGCTGGTGGACCTCTATCTGGGTGACGGGGATGGGTTCGAACTGGTCCAGAGCATGAAGACCCTGCGGCCGTCGGCAGAAGCCATCGTGATCTCCCTCATGGACGACGACGAGCAAGTCGTGCGGGCCTTCGAGATGGGAGCCACGGGCTATCTCGTGAAGAATTCCGTGTTCGGCAGCTATGCCCAGGCGGTGCTCCAGGTGGTCAATGGCGGCGCCTCCATCACGCCCCACCTGGCGCGGCGGCTGCTGCAGCGCTTCGGCTCCGTACCGGAGGCGGCGGCGCGCCGCGGGCCTGCGGAAACCGAGCCGCTATCGGGCCGTGAGAAAGAAGTTCTCGGCATGGTGGCCGGTGGCTATACCAGTGCGGAGATTGGCGAGCGCCTGCGTATCAGCGCCGCCACGGTTGACACGCATATCCGGAACATCTATCGCAAGCTGCAGGTGCGCACGCGGGCGCAGGCCGTGCGGTTCGCCTCCCTGCGAGGCTTGTTCTGACCGGAAGGCCGCCCATGCCCATGTTCCGCCGTCCCCTCTGGTTTGCGGTCGCCTGCCTCGCGGTGTGGGCCGTCCACCTGGGCTTGCACGTGGCGGTGGCCTACACGCTTTGGCCGATCGGCGAGTCTGCCCACCAATGGGGCGCGATCGCGGAGCTGATCCTGATCTTTGTTTTGGGCGCGCTGCTGCTGCTGCCATTGCCGCGCGCCATGCGCTGGCGTCCGCGCCGCAGTGAACGCGTCTCGCCCGAGGTCATCCAGGAGCGCCAGCGCATCGCGCGCGACTTGCACGACCACGTGGGGCCGCAACTGGTTGGCGCCATGGAAATGCTTGATGCCGGTGTGCCCGCGCAACGGGAGGCGCGCCGCATGATTGAGCAGTGCCTGCTCGATCTGCGTCTGGCCGTGGACTCCATAGGTGCGGCCGAAGGCTCGCTGATCGACCGGCTGGCGCGGCTGCGCCACCGCATGCTGCCCGCGCTGCAGCGGCACGGCATGTGCATGGACTGGAACATCGATTGTCCCGAGGGCGTGCCGCCGCCCCATGGCGACGCGGCCTTGCATCTGGGGGCCATCGCGCAGGAGGCCCTGAGCAACGTGCTGCAGCATGCCCAGGCAACGCGCGTAGCGGTGCGGCTCGAGTGCGGGGCGCTGGGCTGGTGCCTGGAGGTGCGCGACAACGGCGTGGGCATCGTCCAGGGAGACGGCAGCCATGCCACCGCACAGGGCCTGGGCTTGCATGGCATGCATCTGCGCGCGCAGCAGGCGGGCGGGCTGCTGAGCGTGATCCGACCCTCCGAGGGCGGAACCTGCATCCGCGTTCTGGTACCACATGCCGGTCCGCTGCCGCAAGGTGGGCCGACCGCGCGCGAAGCGCGCTCGTAGCGGCCATGGCCGGGCCAACCGGGGCCCTGCTCGCAGCCTCGGCATGCGGTCGGCCTTACCGATGCTGTTCTATGCGCCGCGCTGCGCCACGCATTGTGCGAGCGCGAGCGCAGTCAGGGGTGCACACCCTTCGGCATGGTTGCTGATGGTGATGAACGCGTTCTGTCCCGCGCCCGTGATGCCCGCGACCGTGCGGGCCAGCACCGCATGCACTTCGGGGGCGGGGTGGTGGATGCGGTCGTAGGGCGCGTAGAGCTTCTCGGCGTCCTCGTAGCCGTAGGCGCCGTGCACGGGGTTCAGGTTCCAGCGGCACACCAGCGGGCCGGGCCACAGCGCGCGCAGCAGCGGCAGCTGTGCTTCGATGGGTGGCATCTTGCCGTGCAGGCCCAGGCAGTAGGTGGCGCCATGTGTCTTCAGCACCTGGGCCAGCTGGGGTGTCAGCAGCTCCGGGTCGCGCACCTCCACGGCCACAATCACCTGTGGGTGTCCGGCCAGTGCCGCGTGCACGGCGGCCAGCATATGGGCCAGCTGCTCCAGCAGCGCGCCGCTGCGGCGCAGCCAGTCCCAGGGCAGGGGGCTGAGCTGGAACACTAGCACGCCCAGCTTGTCACCCAGGCCCGCCAGCGCGGGCTGCACCAACTGCTGCACCGCCAACTCGGGCACCAGAAAGGCGGGGTTGGGCGACTGGCCCTTGCCGTCTTCGCTGCGCACCTGGGCGTCGGTCACCGCATTGGGGCACTTGATTAGAAAGCGAAAGTCCGGCGGTACCTGCTGGGCCATCTGCGCGTACTGCTCCAGTGTCAGCGGGCGCCAGAACGTGCGGTCCACGCTGACGGTGCGCATCAGCGGGTGCTGGCTGTAGGCCGCCAAACCTTTCTTGGACAAGGTGCTGGCGTCATACACCCCATCCCACACCAGGCCGTCCCAGCCGGGGTAGGACCAGGTGGAGACACCCATGCGCAGCGATGGCGGTAGCTGCGCCGCCACGTCACGCCAATTTTCACCATCGGGTGCGGGCTGTACTCCACGCGCACTGCTGCGGCGCGGGCTTGCAGGCGCCGAAGGGGTTGGCGCAGGTGACGCAGGCGGTGGAGGAGGGGAAGGCGGCGCGGGTGGTGCGCCAAAAAAATCGTCTTGCATGCCGTGGTACCAAGGGGCCGCTTGACTGTAGCGGGATTCAGAAGCCCGCAAAAAGGCTGCCCTCATCCAGCAGGGCGTGGGCAATCTCGGGGTGGCGCTCCATGCAGCGGCGCACGGCTTCGGGCAGGGCTTTGCGGGTTTTGCGGCACAGGCCGGGAATTGGCTCCAGCTGGATGTCCAGCCCGCGCAGGCCCTGGGTGCCCTGGTTGCCGGGTGCAATGTGCAGTACCAGGCCCAGTTGGTCGGTCATGCGCTGCTGCATCTGGCGCAGCTCGGCCAGCGTCTGCACTTTCTCCAGCCGCTCCACCAGCGCGGCTTCTTCATCCCGCGTCAGCAGCAGAATGCGCTGGTCGCCCTGGCGCGACTCCACCAGCGCCACATGCCCGCAGATACAGGCCCCGGGTGGGCAGGGCACGCGCTGGGGAAAGAGCGGCAGGGTTGTCAGCGTTGGCCGGGGAGAGGGCATGGCTTCATTCTAGAAAGCCGGTGCCGCCCCCTGGATCGGTGTTTGCATTCAGTCACAGCCTGGAGGCGCTGGCAGCGCCAGAGCGGGCAGGCGCTTGTGGCACACTCGTTTGCTTTCCCGAACACAGCGCCATGGGGCGCCCGATTGCATGCAAAAGATCATTGGCCAGATTGCCCAAGAACTGAATGTCAAGCCGCA
>JASLFM010000362.1 GCA_030150585.1 Acidovorax sp. | reverse complement strand
CTGCTCCATGTTGATCGTGAAGCTGATGATGTCGGTCCAGCGGCGGCCCTCGCGCTCGTCGAGCTCGCTGCGCGAGATCTTGGTCATGTAGTACTTGATGGCCGAATACAGGTCGTCCACCGTATCGTCCAGGCGCCGCAGCTCGCCCGAGAGCTTGAGGTCGTCGGTGCGGATGACGGTCTGCATGCCGATGAGCATGGATTCCACCACGTCGGCCTGGTGCAGCGCCTCGCGCGCCGCGCAGGTGATGGCCAGCGAGGGCGTGGCGAGCGCCGAGGCGTCGAGGTGGTGGGGGCGCAGAGGATTGCTCGCGGCCGGGTCGGCCTTGGGCAGCAGCCGGGTCATCCACAGCGCCACCCACTGCGTGAGGCCGATGAAGCCCACGCTGATGACCACGTTGAACGCGAGGTGGAACAGCACCACGCTGTGTGAGGCATTGCCCAGCATGGGATGGGCATGGCGCAGCCACAGCCCGATGAAGGGCGCGACCAGCGCCACGCCGAGGACCTTGAACACCATGTTGCCGATGGTGACCTGGCGCACCTCGACGGGCGATTTGGCCGTGGTGAGCACGGCCAGCAGGCCGCTGCCGAGGTTGGCGCCGAGCACCAGTCCCATGGCAACGTCGAGCGGGACGACGTGCGACGCGGCCATGGCCGCGATAAGCAGCACGATGGCCAGGCTCGAATACGAGATCACTGCGAGCGTGGCCCCGAGCAGCAGTTCGGTGAACAGGTCGCTCGTGATACTGCCGAGCAGCGTACGCACCACGGTCGAGGCCAACAGGGGTTCGCTGGCCTCCACCACGAGCCGCAGCGCCAGCAGGATCAGGCCCAGGCCGATCAGCACGCGCCCCACGCGGCCCGCCGTGGTGTCCTGGCGGGCGATGAAGAGCACCACGCCGACGAAGATGAACAGCGGCGAGAGCCAGGACAGATCGGTGGAGAACAGCACCGCCATGAGGGCCGTGCCCACGTCGGCGCCTCGCATCACGGCCAGCGCGGCCGGCAGCGTAATGAGCCCCTGGCCCACGAAGGACGAGGTCATGAGCGAAGTGGCCGTGCTGGACTGCACGAGGGCCGTGACGCCCATGCCCGAGAGGGCGGCCGAGAAGCGGTTGCCCATGCTGCGCGCCAGCAGGCTGCGCAGGTTGGCGCCGAACACCCGCAGGACTCCGGTGCGCACGAGGTGGGTGCCCCACACGAGCAGGGCGATGGCGGCCAACAGGTTCAGCAGATGCTTCATGGACGGTGTGCGGACTCCTGGATCTAGCAGGCGCCGCGTGGTTTCCCTCCCCGTGGGGACCACGCCCGCAGCGCCGAACCTTACAGCATACCCCCGATTCGCCCGCTGTGCGGAGCTCAGTCGATTAACTGCCCGCTTTCCTCGTGGAAGGGAAAGGGGCCCTCGAAGCGTCCGCTCGCGGCCAGGTGCGACACGAGCCGCCCGCCCGTGGGCAGCGCGTGGATGGCGAAGCCTGGGGGGTCCAGCGTCCAGGCCGAGGCGGCGTCGGGCGCGAGGTCCAGGCACACCTGGTGCGCGGGCGAGGGCACGGTGGAGGCGATGCTGCCGCCGAAGCGCACCTGGATGCTGCGGTGCAGGTGACCGCAGACCACGCGCTCCACGTTCGGATGGCGTGCCACGAGGGCCTCGAGGGCCTCGGCGCCTTCGAGCAGGCCGATCTCGTCCATGTGGCCAATCAGCGTGCGGAACGGCGGGTGGTGCATGGCGATCACCACGGGCCGGTGGCGCTGGCGTTCCAGCTCGGCGGCCAGCCAGGCCAGGCGTTCGGCGCACAGGCCGCCTTCGCTGGCCTGGGGCACCACGGTGTCGAGAGCGATGAGCTGCAGGCCGCCCACGGGCACGCTGTACTGCACGAAGCCGTTGTGGCCCAGGTAGTGGGCATGGTCGGGAAAGCTCGCGCGCAGCTGGTCGCGGTCGTCGTGGTTGCCGGGCATCAGGTAGATGGGCAGCGGCGCCAGCGGCGCGAGCAGGGCGCGCAGGTGGTCGTATTCGGCCGCGCGGCCGAAGTCGGTCAGGTCGCCCGTGAGGACCACGGCGTCGGGCCGCTGCGGCAGACGCACGATGCTTTCCACGGCCTGGCGCAGGTAGGGCGCAGTGTCGATGCGGCCATAGGCAAGGCGGCCGGGCTCGCGGATGTGGAGGTCGGAGAGCTGGAGCAGGAAAGTGGTGGTCATGGCGTGGTCTCCTCGGCCAAGGGCATGAGGCGTTCGGGGTGGATGCGGATGCCGACCCGGTCGCCGGCCCGCGCGGGATGGTCGCGCGCCACGTCGGCACGCAGCGGGGCGCCCTGGTCGGCCACGCGCAGGGTGAGTTGCACGCGGTCACCCAGGAAGCTGCGTTGCACCACGTCGGCGTGGCCCCAGTCCTCGGTGCCCGCCGCGCCGACGGCCACTTCCACATCCTCGGGCCGCGCGAGCAGCGCGTCCAGGCCCCGGCAGCGGTCGGGGCAGGGCAGGTCGACGCCGCCCAGCGGCAGCACCTGGCGCTCGCGCGCGGTGGCGCTGCGTTCGAGCCGGTTCACGCGGCCCAAAAAGGAGGCCACAAAGGGGTGGGCGGGCGCGCGGTACAGCGTCTCACCATCGCCCACCTGCACGATGCGGCCCGCGCGCATCACGGCCAGCCGGTCGGCGATGGCCAGGGCCTCCTGCTGGTCGTGCGTGACGTGGATGGCCGTGATGTGCAGGCGGCGCAGCAGCTCGGCCAGTTCGTCGCGCAGCGACTCCTTGAGCTTGGCGTCCAGCGCGGTGAGCGGCTCGTCGAGCAGCAGCACGCGCGGGCGCACGGCCACGGCGCGCGCCAGGGCCACGCGCTGGCGCTGGCCGCCCGAGAGTTCGGCGGGGCGCTTCTTCTCCAGGCCATTGAGGCGCACCAGGTCCACCAGCTCGCCCACCGTGCGGCGGAGCTCGTCCTCGGCCACGCCGCGGATCTTGAGGCCGTAGCCGATGTTGGCCTCCACGGTCATCTGCGGAAACAGCGCGTAGTGCTGGAACACCATGCCCACGCCGCGCCGTTCGATGGGTAACTGCGTCACGTCGGCGCCGCCGAAGGCGATGCGGCTGCCCGCGTCGGGCGCCTCCAGCCCGGCGATGAGGCGCAGCAGCGTGGTTTTGCCGCAGCCCGAGGGGCCGAGCAGCGCGAGCACTTCGCCGGGCTCCACCGCGAGGTCGGTGGGCTGCAGGCCGCGTGTGCCGTCGGCGTAGGTT
>JASLFM010000361.1 GCA_030150585.1 Acidovorax sp. | reverse complement strand
CTGCGCATCCTCGACCAGCTCTCGCGCTACGACGCGCGGGGCCTGTCCCTGTCGGACATTGCCCGCCAGTCCGGCATACCCCACCCCACCGTGCACCGCCTGCTGCGCGACATGGCGGCCGCGCGCATGGTCACGCAACTGCCCGACGGGAAGGGCTACGTGCTGGGCCGCCTCACCTTCGAGCACGGCCTGGCCGCGCGGGCGCGGCACGACGTGGCGCCGCTCTTCGCCGCCCACCTGCGCCGCCTGGCCGATGCCACGGGCTACGCGGCCTACCTCTTCGTGCTGAGCGGCCACGAGGCCGTGTGTTACGACCACACCAACGTGCAGCGGTTGGACCCGCCGCTCTCCGTCACCGTGGGCGGGCGGCGCCCGCTCGGCGTGGGCGCCGCGGGCCTGGCCCTGATGGCCGCGCAGGACGATGCGCTGGTCGAGGCTGCGCTAGAGGAGCATGCCGAGGTGCTGGGCCGCTATGGCGGCCTGGACGTGCCCGCGCTGCGCACGCTGATCGCGCAAACGCGCGCGCTGGGCTATGCGCGCAGCGGGGGGTGCTTGAACACCAACACGGCTGCCGTGGGGCATGCCGTGCGGGATGTGGGGGGACGGGCGTTCGCGGCGGTGAGCCTGTCCACCACGGTGGCGCGATTGACGCAGCGGGAGGCGGCGCGGCTGGCGGCGTTGTTGCGGGCGGAGATCGTGGAGATTGAGCCGAGGGTGCGGTTTGGGTGGAGTGATCAGGGGGCGTTGCGGTAAGGGGCGGATACCGGCCAGGATCTGACCTTTGGCTCAGAAGCATGTATGACAGCTTCCGCTGGTTGCTGTCATTCAGGATCGCTTTATCAATGGCGGCTCTTGCAGAAACCTGTCATTCCCCACTTTGTGTACCGACCAACTCCTGCCCAGTCAAACCAGAGACTGACTGAGTTCGCCATTGCTCAGCCATCCTTTGAAGCAAAGTCGCTGGTCTGTAGAGTGTCGACGATGCGTTGGCACTCAAAAGGACCTTGAACAAACGGATTCTGGTCATCGACACAACTTTGCGCGAGATATTCCGGGTATACAAAATCGCCACCCACGCGAGCCAGGTTCTCGGGCTCACTGCGTTCCACCTCGGGCCGGTCGGCGATGGCTACCTTCATGTAATCGGTCCAGACCGGCAAGGCCAGAAGGCCTCCCGTGGCATTGCCCAGGCTGCGGGGCTGGTCGTACCCCATCCAGACCACAGAGGCTATTCCCGATGAGTAACCGGCGAACCACACATCCCGCGCATCGTTGGAGGTTCCCGTCTTGCCCGCCAGATCTTTGCGGCCGAGCTGTGCCGCGCGTCGACCGGTTCCATGCTGGACCACATCACGCAACATGCTGTCCATCACATAGGCATTGCGCTCCGAAATCGCCTGCCTGCGGGGGGACTCGGTGCTCGCTTCATACAGCACATGGCCATTGCGTTCGCTCACTTTGCTGACCAACCTTGGCTCGACCAATGCACCGCCATTGGCAAACACGGCATAGGCCTGCGTCAGCTGCAAGGGCGTGATCGCTCCCGCTCCCAAAGCGAGCGGCAGTCTGGGGGGATTGAGCTCCGGAAGAAAGCCGAAACGGGAGGCGAACTGCTGCACATAATCCGCGCCCGCGGCCTGCATCAGGTTGACTGCAACTACATTCTTTGAGCGCACCAAGCCGCGGCGGGCCGAAATAAAGCCTTCATAGTTGTCGCCGTAATTGCGAGGGCTCCAGGCTTTCTGACCCCGTGCCGGGGGGATGACCACCCGCTGGGTGTCATCGACCAGGGTGCCAGGAAAGTAGCCTTTTTCCAGTGCCGCAGAAAAGACGAAAGGCTTGAAGGTCGAGCCAGGCTGACGCACCGCCTGCACCGCGTGGTCGAAATTATTGAATCGGAAGTCAAAGCCACCGGTCAACGCCAGAATCTCCCCTGACTCTGCATCGATCGACACGAGGGCGCCCTCCATCTTTGGCAGCTGGCTCAAGCGCCACCGCTTCTGCGCATCGGCCACCACGCGGACCACGGCGCCCGGCCCGATGCGTGTGCGTGCTGGCGCATCCGGCTTGAGCGCACGGCTGGCGCTGGCGGTCAGCGTTTTGTGCGGGATCTGGATCTGCGTGCCGTCGCGCAAGGCCGCCACGATGCAAGCCGTGCCCGAGGCCTCCAGCACGATGGCTGCGCGCAACGCACCACTGTCGCGGTAGGGTGCGAGCGCCGTCCTTATGGCTGGCAGATCGCCTGCATGGATCGGCGCGCGAACATGTCCTTCCGGCCCGGCATAGCCACGCATGCCCTGTGCATCCACGAGGCCCCTGCGCAATGCGTGCGAGGCGGCCTGCTGTTCGGGCAGACTGATCGTGGTCTTCACGTCCAACCCCATCGAATAGGCGTCGTCTCCAAATTGCGCGACCATCATCTGTCGCGCCTGTTCGACGGCATACGCGGCGCTGGGGACGATGGAATGGGAGCGGGGCCTCAAGACCAATACTTCAGTGCGGGCCGCTGCATAGGAACGTTCGTCCAGGTACCCAAGCTCCCACATGCGGTGGAGGATGTGCTGCTGGCGGACGACGGCGCGCTCGCGGTTGGCGACAGGGTTGTATGCCGAAGGGGCTTTCGGCAATCCGGCCAGCATGGCCGCTTCGGCGACACTCAGCTGATCGAGCGTCTTGTCAAAATAGATCGATGCGGCCGCAGCAAATCCGTAGGCACGCTCTCCCAGATAGACCTGGTTCATGTACAGCTCAAGAATCTTGTCCTTGCTGTAGATCGATTCGATCTTGTAGGCCAGCAGGATCTCCCTGATCTTGCGGCTGTAGGTTTTTTCCCGATTCAGGAAGAAAACGCGTGCGACTTGCATCGTGATGGTGCTACCGCCCTGGGCATGCTCTCCAGCCATGAGATTGCGCAATGCCGAGCGCGCCAGGCCTGAGAAGTCCACTGCGCCATGCTCGTAAAACTGGGCATCCTCAATTGCCAGCAACGCTTGCCGCAATTTCTGTGGGATGTGCTCGATCGGCACGAATTCGCGTCGCTCTTCACCATACTCGGCGAGCAGACTGCCATCCCTGGCATAGATCCGCATCGGCAGTTTGGGGTCATAGTCGGCCAGGTGGTCGATCGCGGGCAAGTTCTGCCACAGCACGTAAAGGCCGAATGTCGCACCGACAGCTGCACCGACGGACAAGCCGATCACCAAGCTGGCAATAAACGGCAATATCGAACGGGATTCTGCGGGGGGCGTATTGCTATGCATAGGGTGTTTTGGGGCAGTAGATCAGCGATGGTGGTTCGCGTTCAGCCGGGGAGCCTGCGCACAGCGCTATTGCCAGCGCTTCTGAAAAGAAAACGTGGGCAGCTTCCAGCCATGCCCGATCGCCAGCAGACGCAGCGCCAGGCCAACACCAAAACTGATGGCCGTGCTCAGGCCGACATTGATCCCCAGCTCAAGCAGGCCCAGAAAGAGGCTGCATACGATCAGCGAGACGACCGCATACAGCTCGCGCCTAAACACCACGGGCACCTGGTTGCACAGGACGTCGCGAACTACGCCGCCACAAATGCCAGTGATCATTCCGGACATGACGATCACGGGAAACGGGTAGTCCATTTCGCGCGCCACATTGCAGCCGATCAATGAGAACGCGATCAATCCCATGGCGTCGAGCACCAGAAAAACCCGCTTCAAATGGTGCATGTGCGATGCCACCAGCGTGGTCAGCAGTCCCGCAGAAATCACCAGGTAGATGTATTCCGGGTGCTGGGTCCAGCCGATGGGAAAGTGGCCCAGGATCAGGTCGCGCACGGTTCCGCCACCGAGCGCCGTGACAAAGGCGATCACGGCGACACCGAACATGTCCATATTGCGGCGGCCGGCCGCGAGGGCGCCCGACATGGCCTCGGCGACGATCGCCACCAGATAAATGATGCTCAGCACGCTGGCCACTGACTAACAGAAACCGGCCGTTCGATGAGCGATAAAGAAAAGAACGGAAACATATGGGGGAGACACCTCGGAGGCAGGGCGCGCGGTGTCGCGGGCCCTGATGCGCCTCTCCCCCTGTCCTTTTACCTGAGAGTTTCGGCTGCGTGCGCAGTCTGCCGCTTCGGTGTGCCATCAACGCGCAAAGTGCGGCGTTTGGCATCTCTCCAGTCGGCGAAATGGTTTTGCGGTCCTGTATGCCTGAGCGATGATGGGAGCTTGCGCCTTCGGCGGAGGCGCAAGGCGCCCCTCTCTCCCGCAAAACGATTAGCATTTTAACGCAGTCGTACGTGCGCGACCCATCTCAACGGCGAGCGGGCACAAGGTGCAGAGCACGCACAGCTCCGACAATCACATTCCCTCTGTTTTCTGGAGTTCTTCGCCCACCGATTGCGAAGCCCTTTTTCGATGTGCGTCGCAACCTCCGTTGCTACCGCAACTCTCGGGATGACAGCTATCTGGCTGAAACCGGTGCTTCGACTTGCAGGCATGACCAGCAGCAATCGCTGCACAGCGGAAGTTCGAGGCGTCAGGCCCAGTGATCACAACGGGTCGAAAACGGCCTACCGCTCACTCTCGCAACACGAACCCGGTTTCAGCTCCCGCGCGCCAACACCCCCACCAACTCCGGCACCAGCGCCTGCGCCCCGCCTTCGCGCACCGCCCGCTCATACGTCGTCAGCACCCCATCTGCGATTGCATGCGCGGCGCCTCCATCCGCGGCCATGGTGGTGTAGTAGCCCAGGTCCTTCTGTGCGTTCGACATGAAGAACCGCAGGCCTGAAGGGTCGTGCGCCAGCAGGTAGGGCTTGAGCCGCTCCAGCGCGATGCCGCCGCCGCCGCCCTTGGCCAGCACGTCGACGAAGGCATCGGGCGCGACGCCGTTGCGCGCCGCGCAGGCGGCTGCTTCAGACAGCAGGCTCACCATGCCCAGCGACACGTAGTTGTGCAGCAGCTTCATGCTGTGGCCGGCGCCGATCGGGCCGACGTGCGCGATGTTCTCGGCGAAGCAGCTGAGCAGCGGCCGGCATTCCTCCAGCAGCTTCGCATCGCCGCCGACCAGCAGGTTCAGCCGGCCTTCGGCCGCTTCCTTCGGCGTACGGGTCATCGGGCAATCGAGGAAGCGCCCGCCGGCGGCCTGGACCGCCTTCGCGACGCGCACGCTGGAGGACGGGATCGCGGTCGAGCAATCGATCACCACCGCGCCTTCGCGCAGGCCGGCGAGGATGCCGTCCGCATCGAACAGCACCGCCTCGACCTGCGGCGATCCGGTCAGCACCAGGATGATCGCGTCGGAGCGCGCTGCCAGCGCCTTGAGGCTCGTGAAGCCGATCGCGCCGGCCGCCTTCAGGTCGTCGAGCGGCTGGTTGCCCGGATGCTCGAACACGCCGAGCTCGTAGCCGCGCTTGGCCACGTTGCTCGCGATCCCGTGGCCCATGAGCCCGATGCCCACCATGCCGATTCTCTTCATCACGCTGCCTTTCTTGTCGTCCGAACGTTGATCGCCGACCGGCGCGGGCGCCGGATCG
>JASLFM010000292.1 GCA_030150585.1 Acidovorax sp. | reverse complement strand
CGCTGCTCAAGGCGCGCGAAGGCGACGAGGTGCAGTTGCCCACGCCGGGCGGCATGCGCAACCTGGAGATCATTGCGGTGCGCTACCCGTCCAAGACCTGACGCGGCTACTGGGGCAGGATGCGCGCGGCACGCACCACGGCCTGTGTGCGGCGCAGGTTGCGCAGGGCGGCTTCGAGGTGGGCCTGGTCGCGTGCGGCCACGATGAAGCGCAGATCGGCCGTGTCCATGGCGGTCTCGTCGTCCATGTCCACATGCACGATGTCGGCCTCGGAGCTGGCGAGTTCGGAGGCCACGCGCGCCAGTACGCCCTTGCCGTTGTTCACCGTGACGACGATGCCGGTCTCGAATGGGCGTGTGGGCTCGTCGCTCCAATCCACGGCAATGAAGCGCTCGCTGTCCTTGTGCTGCAGGCGCTTGGCCACGTTGCACTGGGCACGGTGTACCACCAGGCCCTCGCCGCGGCCCAGGTAGCCGACAATGGGGTCGCCTGGTATGGGGCGGCAGCAAGGGGCGTACTTTACTGAGGCGTTCTCGCTGCCATCGAGCGTGACGGCGCCCTGGGACACGCTCTCGTGCGAGGTGTAGCGTTCACGCGTCATGAGTACCGCGTCGGGGCGGAGCCCATGCTCGGCCAGCAGCACCATGAGCCGCTTGGCGACAATGCTGGCGATGCGCTTGCCCAGGCCGATGTCGGTCATCAGCTCCGCGCGCGTGCGGTTGCCCGTGAAGCGCAGCAGCTTGTCCCACAGTGCCTGGTTGTCGGCATCGCTCGGGGGGAGTTGTTCGATGCCTTCCGCGCGCAGGGCCTGGGCCAGCAGCTTCTCGCCCAGGGTCGCGGATTCGCTCTGGGCTTGCGTCTTGAGGTAGTGGCGGATCTTGGAGCGGGCGCGCCCCGTGCGCACGAAACCCAGCCAGGCCGGGTTGGGTGTGGAGACCGGGGCGGTAATGATTTCGACCACGTCGCCGTTTTTGAGCTCGGTGCGCAGCGGCACCTGCTCGTTGTTGATCTTCGCGGCCGTGGTGCGGTCGCCCACGTTGCTGTGGATGGCGTATGCGAAATCGACCACGGTGGCGCCGCGCGGCAGCGCCATGATCTGGCTCTTGGGCGTGAACACGTAGACCGCATCGGGGAACAGGTCCACCTTCACGTGGTCCCAGAACTCGGCCGCGTCGCGCGTTTCGTTCTGGATGTCGAGCAGCGACTGCAGCCACTTGGTACCCAGGCGTTCAGCTGCCGTGCCGTCGGCGTCCTGCGCCTTGTAGAGCCAATGCGCGGCCACACCGGCTTCGGCCACCACGTGCATTTCCTCGGTGCGCATCTGGAACTCGATGTTGATCCCCGAGGGGCCGACCAGGGTGGTGTGCAGCGACTGGTAGCCGTTGAGCTTGGCGATCGCGATGTGGTCCTTGAACTTGCCGGGCACGGGCTTGTACATCTGGTGCAGCACGCCCAGGGCCGTGTAGCAATCCGTCACCGTAGGTACGATGACGCGGAAGCCGTAGATGTCGGTCACCTGGGCGAAGCTCAGGTGCTTGCTGTCCATCTTCTGGTAGATGGCGTAAAGCGTCTTCTCGCGTCCCGCGAGGCGCACTTTCATACCGATGCGGGCAAAGGCAGCATCCACCTCGGCCTGCACTTTCTGGATAAGGTCGCGCCGGCGGTTGCGGGATTTGTTCACCGCCTTGGCCAGCGTGGCGTAGCGCCAGGGGTGCAGGTGGCGGAAGGAGAGGTCCTGCAGCTCGCGGTAGGTCTGGTTCAGGCCCAGGCGGTGGGCGATGGGGGCGTAGATTTCCAGCGTCTCGGACGAGATGCGCGCCCACTTGCTGCGCGGCATGTCCGACATGGTGCGCATGTTGTGCGTGCGGTCGGCCAGCTTGATGAGGATGACGCGCACATCGCGCGCCATGGCCAGCAGCATCTTGCGGAAGGACTCGGCCTGGTTTTCCTCGCGCGTGTTGAACTGCAGCTTGTCGAGCTTGGTAAGTCCATCCACCAGCTCGGCCACGGGGGCGCCGAAGCGGTCGATGAGGTCCGACTTGGTCACGCCGCAGTCTTCCATCGCGTCGTGCAGCAGGGCGGCCATCAAGGCCTGCGCGTCGAGCTTCCAGGTCGCGCACTGCGCCGCCACCGCGATGGGGTGGGTGATGTAGGGCTCGCCGCTGTTGCGCAACTGGCCCAGGTGGGCTTCATCGGCGAAGCGGTAGGCCTGGCGCACCTGCTCGATGCTCGCGGCATCCAGGTAGTTGAGGCTCTCCGTGAGCGCTGCGAAGCTGGCTGCTGCCGCATTGGCGGCCGCGACCGATGCGCTGGCCGGGCCCTGGGCATTGCCGGGGCGGGGGTCAGTGGCAGAGGGCGTTGTCAGGACCGCGTTCATAGGCCTAATGTAGCGCGGAGCGGGGAAGGGCGAGCGGAAGGCAAAAAAAAGCACCGCTGGGCGGTGCTTTTATCGGGCTTGCGAGGGCCCAGGCTCAGCCGGGAACCTTCTTGAGCATCTCCAGGCCGATCTTGCCCTCGGCGATTTCGCGCAGGGCGGTCACGGCGGGCTTGTTACGGCTCTCGATCTTGGGAGCGTGGCCCTGGCTCAGCATGCGCGCGCGGTAGGTGGCGGCCAGCACGAGTTGGAAGCGATTGGGAATCTGCTCCAGGCAGTCTTCAACGGTGATGCGTGCCATCAGGGTTCTCCGAAGGAATCAGGTGATATTGAGCGACTCGAAGGTGCTGGCCCGGGCGCGGCGCTGGGCCGCAAACTTCAGGCGCTGGGCGTGCACGATGGCTTTCAGGTCGAAAAGCGCGCGCTCAAACAATTCATTGATTATAACGAAGTCGAATTTCTGGACCTGCTCCATCTCGTGGGCAGCGTTCTTGAGGCGCCGCTCGATGACTTCGGCGGAGTCTTCGCCCCGGCGCTCCAGGCGCGAGCGCAATTCCTCCCAGCTCGGAGGCAGGATGAACACCAGCACCGCGTTGGCGAAGGCCTGCTTGATTTGCAACGCGCCCTGGAAGTCGATTTCGAGCACGATGTCTGCCCCCTGGGCGATGCGCTCCTCGATGGCCTTCCTGGAGGTGCCGTAGCGGTGCCCGTGCACGTGGGCCCATTCCACGAAGGCGTTGTTTGCCACCATGGCGTCGAACTCCTGCTCGGAGGCGAAGAAGTATTCGCGGCCATGCTTTTCCTGGCCTCGGGGTGCGCGCGTGGTGTGGGAGATCGAGCGGTGGGCCTGCGAATCGAGTTCGAGCAGTGCTTTCACGAGCGTGGACTTCCCTGCGCCGCTGGGGGCCGAGACTACGAACAGGTTTCCAGGGTAGTCCATGCTGAATGCACTCCGTTTGCTATCAAAACAGGATTATCACTCGATGTTCTGCACCTGCTCGCGCATCTGCTCGATCAGCACCTTCATGTCGACGCTGATGCGCGTGAGCTCCAGTGCTGCCGACTTCGACCCGAGTGTGTTGGCTTCACGGTGCAGCTCCTGGATCAGGAAGTCGAGCCGCTTGCCGATCTCGCCGCCTTTTTGCAATAGGCGCTCGATCTCGTCGAGGTGCGATGACAGGCGCGTGATCTCCTCGGCCACGTCGATGCGGATCGCGAAGGCCGTGGCCTCGGTGAGTGCGCGGTCCTGCGCAGCCTCGGGGGCTGCCGTGCCGTCTGCCAGGGCCATGGCTTCTTTCCAGCGCTCCACGAAGCGCTGGCGCTGCTGCTCCACGAGCTGCGGCACCAGGGGACCGGCCTGCTGGGCCAGGGCCCGCAGCTGCGCCAGCCGGTCCTGCAGCATGGCTGCGAGGCGCTTGCCTTCGCGGGCGCGGGCGGCGATCAGTTCGTCCAGGGCCTGCGCAGCCAGGGCCGGGGCGATCTCGCTCCAGTCCTGGCCGGAAGGTGTGCCGGCCGAGGCGCACAGACGCAGGGCGTCGGCCACGCTCAGCGGGGCAGCCTGGGGCAGCCAGGCCTTGACGGCGTCTTGCAGGCCGTTGAGGCGCTGCAACAGGCGGGGGGTGGGGTCGGGCAGGGCGCTGGCGTCCTCGCTTTCGAGGGCGGCGCGCAGCTCCACTTTGCCGCGCTTGAGCTTGGCGGTGAGCAGCGTGCGCAGCGCGGGCTCGAGGGCACGCAATTCGTCGGGCAAGCGGAAGGACAGGTCCAGGAAACGGCTGTTGACGGAGCGGATCTCCAGCCCCAGCCGTTGCGCACGCGCGGGGGCATCTGGGCCCTCCGCGGACGCGCCATGCTGGGCGCTGGCGTATCCGGTCATGCTGTAAACTGGCATTGGACTTTTCGATGGTTGCTTGCGATCCGGCGATTATCCGGGTTCCGGTCCGCTCCCGAGGTTTCTTCGCAAAATATGTCGTCCAAGATCAAGCCAGCTCCCCTGCCCCCCGATACCGTCATTGGCGGCTACCGCGTGGTGCGCAGGCTGGCGTCGGGCGGCTTCGGCGTGGTCTATCTCGCGGTGGATGCGGAGGGCCAGCAGGTCGCGATCAAGGAATACCTGCCCTCCTCGCTGGCCACGCGGGGCCCGGGCGAGCTGGCGCCCAAGGTGCCGCCCGAAAAGCTCTCGCTCTACCGCCTGGGTCTCAAGAGTTTCTTCGAGGAAGGTCGCTCGCTCGCGCAAATCTCGCACGCCTCGGTCGTGAGCGTGCTCAACTTCTTCCGCGAGAACGAAACCGTCTACATGGTGATGAACTACCTGGAGGGCGCGACCCTGCAGGACTTCATCATCACCGCGCGCGAGCTCAAGACGCAGAAGGTGTTTCGCGAGTCCACGATCCGCTCGCTGTTCGACGAGGTGCTGCGCGGCCTGCGCATCGTGCACCAGCACAAGATGCTGCACCTCGATATCAAGCCCGCCAACATCTTCATCACCGACGACAACCGCGCGGTGATGATCGATTTCGGCGCCGCGCGCGAGGTGCTCTCGAAAGAGGGCAACTTCATCCGCCCCATGTATACGCCAGGCTTTGCCGCGCCCGAGATGTACCGGCGCGATTCGTCCATGGGGCCATGGACCGACATCTATGCCATCGGCGCCTGCATCTACGCCTGCATGCAAGGCTTTCCGCCCAACGAGGCACCGCAGCGCACGGAGAAAGACCGGCTTTCGCTCGCACTCACCAAGCTGCGCGGCGTGTATTCCGACAACCTCATCGAGGTGGTCGAATGGTGCATGGCGCTCGACCCGCTCTCGCGCCCTCAGTCGGTGTTCGCCCTGCAGAAGGAACTGAGCCGCGAGGGTGAACGCCGCTACACCAAGCTCTCCGTGGCCGAGAAGATGCGCCTGCAGCTCGACACCCTGGTGTCCGACACCCGGAAGAACGTGCAGAAGGTGGGTGAAGCCACCGGCGTCGGAGCGAAGCCCAAATGAAATTCTCCGTATTCCAGGTGAGCCGCCGCGGCGGCCGCGAGAAGAACGAAGACCGCATGGGCTACTGCTACACGCGCGAGTCGGTGCTGTTCACGCTGGCCGATGGCATGGGCGGGCACCCCGACGGCGAGGTGGCGGCCCAGATCGCGCTGCAGACCATCTCGGCCTTGTTCCAGCGCCAGGCCAAGCCCAAGCTGGCCGACGCGCGGGAATTCCTCTCTGCGGCGCTGCTCGCGGCGCACCACGAGATCCTGCGCTACGCGAGCGACAAGGGCATGCTCGACAGCCCGCGCACCACGCTCGTTGCGGCCGTGGTGCAGGACGGCCGCGCCATCTGGATCCACTGCGGCGACTCGCGCCTGTACATGGTGCGCGGCGGCGAGCTGCTCTCGCGCACGCGCGACCACTCGTACATGGAGCTGCGCAACATGCCCATCCCGGGCATCGAGCGCGTGAACCGCAACGTGCTCTTCACCTGCCTGGGCTCGCCCTCCAAGCCCATCTACGACATCACGGGCCCCGTGAACCTGGAGCAGGGCGACCGCATCCTGCTGTGCTCCGACGGGCTCTGGGGCAGCCTGAGCGACGAGGCCATCACACGCCAGCTCGGCCGCCAGGCCGTGGCGCATGCCGTGCCCGACCTGGTCGAGGACGCGCTGCGCAAGGCCGGCGAGAGCAGCGACAACGTCACCGTGGTGGCGCTCGAATGGGAGACGCCCGATACCTTCGCGTCCACCCAGGGCATCTCCACCGAAGGCATCGGCGACGATGTGTTCGAATCCACCATCCAGGCCGGGCCGCTCGACGCCCTGGCAGACGACCTGGACGACGAAGCCATCGAGCGCTCGATCGCCGAAATCAACGAAGCCATCCGCCGCAGCGCTGCGCGCAAGGCCTGAGGAATTTTCATGACGACTTTTGAACGCAGCGGCCAGCGCGCCGCCGACCAGCTGCGCCCCGTGCGCATCACCCGCCACTACACCATCCATGCCGAGGGCTCGGTGCTCATCGAGTTCGGCAACACCAAGGTGCTGTGCACCGCCTCGGTCGAAGAGCGGGTGCCGCCGCACAAACGCGGCAGCGGCGAGGGCTGGGTGACGGCCGAATACGGCATGCTGCCGCGCTCCACCCATACGCGCAGCGACCGCGAGGCCGCGCGCGGCAAGCAAAGCGGCCGCACGCAGGAGATCCAGCGCCTCATCGGCCGCAGCCTGCGCGCGGTGTTCGACCTCAAGGCCCTGGGCGAGCGCACCATCCAGCTCGACTGCGACGTGATCCAGGCCGACGGCGGCACGCGCACGGCCGCCATCACAGGCGCTTTCGTGGCCGCGCAGGATGCGGTGAACGGGCTGCTCGCGGCGGGCAAGATCGCCGCCTCGCCCATCACGGCGCCTGTGGCCGCGATCTCGGTCGGCATCGTGCAAGGCACGCCGCTGCTCGACCTGGAGTATGTCGAGGACGTGGACTGCGACACCGACATGAACGTGGTCATGACCGGCGCGGGCCACTACGTGGAAGTGCAGGGCACGGCCGAGGGCGTGGCCTTCACGCGCGCCGAGATGGACCAACTGCTTGCGCTGGCCGAGAAAGGCATTGCCGAACTGGTGGCGCTGCAGCATCAATCTCTCTCAGAATGAGAGCTGCTGGCGCTTGAAGGACGGGCGCCAGGGCTTGGTTTGACTATGAAAATCGTTTTGGCATCGAACAACCGCGGCAAGCTCGCCGAACTGCAGGCCATGCTCGCGCCGCTGGGCGTGGAGCTCGTGCGCCAGGCCGACTTGGGCGTGGGCGAGGCGGCCGAGCCGCATTGCACCTTCGTCGAAAACGCGCTTGCCAAGGCGCGTTTCGCGGCCGAGCACACGGGCCTGCCCGCACTGGCCGACGATGCGGGCCTGTGCGTGCACGCCTTCGGCGGCCTGCCAGGCGTGGATACGGCTTATTACGCCACCCAGTTCGGCTACGAAAAGGGCGACGACAACAATGTGCGCGCGCTGCTCGAACAGATGCAGGGCATTACCGACCGCCGCGCTGCCATGGTGAGCACCCTGGTGGCCGTGCGCAGCCCGCGCGACCCCGAGCCGCTCATCGCCGTGGGCCGCGTCGAGGGCGAGATCGCGCCCGAGCGGCGCGGCACGGGTGGCTTCGGGTTCGATCCGGTCATGTTCATTCCTGCATTCGGCAAGACCTTCGCGGAACTGCCCACCGAGGTGAAGAATGCGAACAGCCATCGGGGCCGCGCCGTGCAGCAGATGATGGCTCTCTTGCGCGAGCGGTGGCTTTGAAAGACATCCAGCACTACATGCGCCCCGGCACGCTGCAGCTTGGCAGCCTGCCGCCGCTGTCGCTGTACGTTCACCTGCCTTGGTGCCTGAGGAAGTGCCCCTACTGCGACTTCAACTCGCACGAAATGAAGGCGGGCGAGTTGCCCGAGCAGCGCTACCTCGACGCCCTGGTGGCCGACCTCGAAAGCGCGCTGCCGCTGATCTGGGGCCGCACGGTGCACAGCATCTTCATCGGCGGGGGCACGCCCAGCCTGTTCTCGCCGCAGGGCATCGACCGGCTGCTGTCGGACATCCGCGCGCGCGTGCGGCTCGAGGCCGATTGCGAAATCACGCTCGAAGCCAACCCTGGCACGTTCGAGAAGGACTGCTTCCGTGCCTTTCGCGCCGCGGGCGTCACGCGCCTGTCGGTGGGTGTGCAGAGCTTCGACGACCGCTTCCTCAAGGCCCTGGGCCGCGTGCACGACCGCGAGCAGGCGCTCGCGGCCGTGCAGGAGGCGCGCGAGGCGTTCGAGACCTTCAACCTCGACCTCATGTACGCGCTGCCCGGGCAGACGCTGCAAGATCTGGAGCGCGATGTCGAGACGGCGCTGGCGCTGGCACCGCCCCACATCTCGATCTACCACCTCACGATCGAGCCCAACACCTACTTCGCCAAGCACCCGCCACCGGTGCCGGAAGACGAGCAGGCCTATGCCATGCTCGACCGCATCACCGAGATGACGGCCGCCGCGGGCCTGGCGCGCTACGAGGTTTCGGCCTACGCGCGCGCCGGGCACCAGTGCTGGCACAACACCAATTACTGGCAGTTCGGCGACTACCTCGGCATCGGCGCGGGAGCGCACGGCAAGCTCAGCTTTGCGCACCGCGTGGTGCGTCAGGTGCGCTTTCGCGAGCCGCGCCTGTACATGGAGAACGCGCTCGCGGGCCAGCCCGTGGCGCAGGAGGACGAGGTGCGCCGCGCCGACCTCGCATTCGAGTACATGCTCAACGCGCTGCGCCTGCGCGAGGGCTTTGCGCTGCAGGACTTCGCGGACCGCACGGGCCTGCCGCTCACAGCCATTGCGCGCGGGCTCGAAGAGGCCCAGCGCAAGGGCCTTATCGAACGCGACATGGTGCACGTGCGCCCCACGGCACGGGGCTTCGACTTCCTGAGCGACCTGCAGTCGATTTTTCTGCCGGGCTGAGATCAGCCGCAGCGCGCGGCAATGATGCGGCCCGCCGCATCCACCTCCAGGTTCAGGCGCTGAGTGTCCACTTCCTGCGTGACCACCTGCCCCGGCCGCAGGATGCGCGCGATGAGCGCACCCGAGCGCTTGCGTGCCTGCTCCATCACCGAGGCCGTGGCGTTCTGGCCTACGGCCGATTGCGCGGGCGCGGCATCGCAGGTGCCGCCCGTGGGCGTCCAGGGCGCGGGTGCGGCAGGCCCCTTGGGACTGTAGCCGCTGCACCCGGCGAGCAGGATCAGGGGGGCGAGAACATAGGCGGCGTGGCGCGGGTGCATGCGGGCTCCTTGTGCGAATTGACGAGTTGCCGAGGTTAGTCCAAGTGGCGCCGGTGCCTGTGACTGGCCGTGAACAAGAGCCTACCGGTGCTGGAACACGACGGCTTCGAGCCCCAGGCCCCGGATGCGTTCGGCGGCCGTATCGGCCTCATTGGCGTCGGCGAACGGGCCCGCGCGCACCCGGATGCGGTCCCCCTTGTTCGTGCCCACGGTCTGTACCACCAGCGGCATGCCTGCGCGTTGCAACTGTTGCTGTACCTTCTGCGCGTTGGCTGCATCGGCGAACACGCCGACGTTGATGTAGTAGCGCTGCCCCTCCATCGTCTGCACCACCGAGGCCACGGCATGGCGTGGAACGGCTGCGCGGGGCTTGGAGGCTGCCGCCTGCGAAGGTGGAGCGGGCGCAGCCGGAGTGTGGGGCTCTGGCGCGTTGGGGGGCGTGGGAGGGGGCGGTGGCGCAGGCGCGGCCACTGGCTGGGGCTCTTGCGGGGCTGAGGTGGGTGGCGGCGGGGGCGAGGCTGGCAGCGGCGTAACTGGCGCAACTGGCGCTGGGGGCGTGCTGGCCGCCGGTGCGGTAGGAGCTGGCGTGGAAGGGCGCGTGGGCACGGAGGGCCGGGCCTCGGGCAGCCAGCGCGCAGCGGCCAGCAGCGCCAGGGCCAGCACCAGGTTCAGCGCCACCAGCACCTGGAGCCGGCGCTGCGTGGGCGCTTGCCGCTCCAGCTCGGCGCGGGCCTGGGCCAGCGTGGGAGCGGCTTCAAGCGCGCGCAGGGTGCGCTTGCGCACATCGGCATAGACCAGTGCATCGCCCCAGAGCCCAGGCACGGCGCAGCTTAGCAGTACCAATGCCAGGCCCAGCCCCGCTTCGACCGGCGCGGGCGGCTGCAGCCAGGGACGCAGCGCGGCGAGCCACAGCAAGGC